>NZ_JBVIHJ010000015.1:0-125403 GCF_055570355.1 Streptomyces sp. NPDC031225
ACCCCCCCCCCCCCCCCCCCCCCCCCCCCCTCTTCCCCCCCCCCCCCCCCCCCCCCCCCCCCCCCCCCCCCCCCCTCCCCCCCCCCCCCCCCCCGCCGGGGGATCCCTGCGTTACTTGACGATGACGCCGACCTTCGGGGCGGGCTCGTTCTTGTAGCCGGCCGGGCCGAAGTTGGCGTCGACCGCCTTCTGCCAGGAGCCGTCGCTGACCATCTTCGTCAGGGCAGCGTTGACCTTGTTCAGGGTCGCGGTGTCGCCCTTCTTCACACCGATGCCGTAGTTCTCGTTGCTCAGCTTGAGGCCGGCGAGCTTGAACTGGCCGTCGTACTTGTCCTGGGACGCGAAGCCCGCGAGGATCGAGTCGTCCGTGGTCACCGCGTCGACGGCGCCGCTCTGCAGGCCGGCGATGCACTCCGAGTAGCCGCCGTACTGCTTCAGCTGGGCCTTCGGGGCGAAGTCGTCCTTGACGTTCTGGGCCGAGGTGGAGCCGGTCACGGAACACAGCTTCTCGCCGTTGAGGTCCGTGGCTTCGCTGATCTTGGAGTCCTTCTTGACCAGCAGGTCCTGGTGGGCCAGCAGGTACGGGCCGGCGAAGTCGACCTTCTTCTTGCGCTCGTCGTTGATCGAGTAGGTGGCCGCGATGAGCTTCACGTCGCCGCGGGAGAGCGCGTTCTCACGGTCGGCGCTCTTGGTCTCGACCCACTCGATCTGGTTCGCGTTGTAGCCGAGCTGCTTGGCCACGTACGTCGCCACGTCCACGTCGAAGCCGGAGAAGGAGCCGTCGGGCTTCTTCAGGCCGAGGCCCGGCTGGTCGTACTTGATACCGATCTTGATCTTGCCGCCACCGCCGCCGCTGGAGCTCGAGCCCGCGTCGTCCTTGCTGTCGCCGCCGCAGGCGGTCGCGGACAGGGCGAGGGCGAGGACGGCGGCCGAGGCGGCGGTGACCTTGCGGAGCTTCATGGGGAACATCCTTTTGGAGGTGAAGAGATGGGAGCCGTCGGTGGTCGGTCCGGGTGGCACGTCAGTGGTGCAGGATCTTCGACAGGAAGTCCTTGGCACGGTCGCTGCGCGGGTTGCTGAAGAACTGGTCGGGCGCAGCCTCCTCGACGATCCGGCCGTCCGCCATGAACACCACGCGGTTTGCGGCCGATCGTGCGAAACCCATCTCGTGGGTCACGACGATCATGGTCATCCCGTCGCGGGCGAGCTGCTGCATGACCTCCAGCACCTCGTTGATCATCTCAGGGTCGAGCGCCGACGTGGGCTCGTCGAAGAGCATGACCTTGGGGTCCATCGCCAACGCCCGCGCGATCGCGACCCGTTGCTGCTGACCGCCGGACAGCTGGGCGGGGTACTTGTCGGCCTGGGTGGCGACGCCGACCCGGTCGAGCAGGGCGCGCGCCTTCTCCTCGGCCTTCTTCTTGTCGGCCTTGCGGACCTTGATCTGGCCCAGCATCACGTTCTCGAGCACGGTCTTGTGCGCGAACAGGTTGAAGGACTGGAAGACCATTCCGACGTCGGCACGCAGCCGGGCCAGTTCCTTGCCTTCCTGGGGCAGCGGCTTGCCGTCGATGGTGATCGAACCCGTGTCGGTCGTCTCCAGACGGTTGATGGTGCGGCACAGGGTGGACTTCCCGGACCCGGAGGGCCCGATGACGACGACGACCTCGCCGCGGGCGATCGTCAGGTCGATGTCCTGGAGTACGTGCAACGCGCCGAAGTGCTTGTTGACGCTCTTCAGGACGACCAGCTCGCCGGTGGGGACCGCATCTTCCTTGGCCACCGATACTTCGGTCATCGCTCTCTGGCTCCGTCCTCCTCGGTTTCGGAGGACAGTAGTAACCTCACGCGACCAGCGTCATCACTCTTGAGGGGAATCTGAGCATCACGATCCGATAGCAATCGGACACGTGTCGTAGCACTTGTCACCAGTGCGCATATCGGCCGGATAACGGAACCGCGGCGCAACCGGAACCCACTTGACGCCGTCCTTGTCCATCAGCATGACTGCACGGTGCGCACGCGCGTGGGCGCACCGATATTTGCACCTGTTCACCGCATATTCAGATAGTACGTCCGATGGGTCAAGGGGGCCGGGGTGAGACTTCTCCTCGTCGAGGACGACAACCATGTGGCCGCCGCGCTGTCCGCGGTGCTCGCCCGGCACGGTTTCGACGTCACGCACGCCCGCAGCGGCGAGGAGGCACTGAGGGCGCTCGTCCCCGAGAGCGACGGCTTCGGGGTCGTGCTCCTCGACCTCGGACTGCCCGACCAGGACGGCTACGAGGTGTGCGGCAAGATCCGCAAGCGCACCAGCACCCCGGTGATCATGGTCACCGCGCGCTCCGACGTGCGCTCCCGCATCCACGGCCTCAACCTCGGCGCCGACGACTACGTGGTCAAGCCGTACGACACCGGGGAACTGCTCGCCCGTATCCACGCCGTCAGCCGGCGCACCGTCCACGAGGACGTCCAGGACGGCGGAGGCACCGCGCTGCTCCTCGGCGCCGTACGCATCGAACTGCCGACCCGTCAGGTCACCGTTGACGGTACGGTCGTCCAGCTCACCCGCAAGGAGTTCGACCTCCTCGCGCTGCTCGCCCAGCGGCCCGGAGTGGTCTTCCGCCGTGAGCAGATCATCAGCGAGGTCTGGCGCACCAGCTGGGAGGGGACCGGACGCACCCTGGAGGTGCATGTGGCGTCCCTGCGCGCGAAGCTGCGGATGCCGGCGCTGATCGAGACGGTGCGGGGAGTGGGGTACCGGCTTGTCGCTCCGGCGGTGTGAGGGCGGAACGGACAGCCCTGCGAGGGCGGGCGTCGGAGCTAGGAGAAGGTCGGTGGCTGTGAAGACGGGTGAGTGCGAGGCCGGTGCCGCCCTCGCGCGCTGTGGCGCGTGCGCTGCCGTCGGCAGCCGGTCGCGGTACGGGGCGTAGGGGACTTCGTGCGCACACGTCTTCTTCCGCTGCTCATCGTCCTGATGGCGGCCGTCCTGATGGCCCTCGGGGTGCCGCTCGCCATCGGCGTGGCCTCCGCGCAGCAGCAGAAGGTCGTCGTCGACCGGATCGACGACACCGCGCACTTCGCCGCGCTCGCACAGTTCGTCACCGACGCCTCGGACGAGCGCCTGGAGACCCTGGAGAGCGAACTCGCCAGTTACTACAAGGTCTACGGCATTCGCGTCGGGGTCTTCTACGACGGTGATGTGCCCATGGCCACCGCGCCGCGCGTGTGGTTCCTCCCCCGGGAGGGCGAGGTGCGCGACGCGTTCGGCGAGGCACTGCTCAGCCGCCGCAGCCAGGACCCCAAGCAGGTGTGGCCCTGGCAGCGAGGCCGGCTCGTCGTCGCCTCGCCGGTGATCCGGGACGGTGACGTCGTCGCCGTCGTCGTCACCGACTCGCCCACCGGGCAGATGCGTTCGCGGATCCTGCACGGCTGGCTCGTCATCTTCGCCGGCGAACTCGCCGCCATGCTGCTGGCCGTCGGCGCCGCGCTGCGGCTCACCGGCTGGGTGCTCAGGCCCGTGCGGGTGCTCGACGCCACCACCCACTCCATTGCGAGCGGGGCCCTGAAGTCCCGTGTCGCGGTTGCCGGCGGCCCACCCGAACTCCGGCGTCTGGCACGGTCGTTCAACGAGATGGCGGACAACGTCGAGGATGTGCTGGAGCAACAGCGGGCCTTCGTCGCCGACGCGTCGCACCAGTTGAGGAACCCGCTCGCCGCCCTGCTGCTGCGCATCGAACTGCTCGCCTTCGAACTCCCCGAGGGCAACACCGAGATCGCCTCGGTCCAGGCCGAGGGCAAGCGGCTGGCCCAGGTCCTCGACGACCTCCTCGACCTCGCTCTCGCCGAGCACGCCGAGGCGGATCTGAGGGTCACCGACATCGGGCAGCTCACCGCCGAGCGCGTCGCCGCCTGGGCTCCCACGGCCGAGGCCAAGGGTGTGCGGCTGGTGGGGAGTTGCCCGCCCACCACCGCCTGGGCCGACCCCGTCACCCTGTCCAGCGCCCTCGACGCGGTCATCGACAACGCGGTCAAGTTCACGCCGAAGGACGAGACCGTTCAGGTCACGGTCGCCGCGGACGGGGACACGTCGACCATCGTGGTCACCGACCTCGGCCCCGGGCTCACCGATGAGGAACTCGCCCGGGTCGGCGACCGGTTCTGGCGCAGCGGGCGGCACCAGAACATCAAGGGGTCCGGTCTCGGGCTGTCCATCTCGCGGACGCTGCTGGCGGCGGGGGGCGGGACGATCTCGTACGGGCGCCATGAGCCGCACGGGCTGGTGGTGACGGTGTCCGTGCCGCGCAGTCGGCCTACGGGTTGAGGCCGTCTTCTGCGGCTTGAGGCTCTCTACTACGGCTACGGCTTGACCGAGCGGTAGTAGCGGCGGGCGCCCTCGTGGAGGGGTACCGGGTCGGTGTAGATCGCCGTGCGTACGTCGACCAGTTGCGCGGAGTGGACGTCGCGGCCGATGCCGTCCCTGCTCTTGATGACAGTCCGGGTGAGCCACTCGGTGAGCTCGGGGTCCATGTCCTTGCGGGTGATCAGCAGGTTGGAGACGGCCATCGTCGGGACGGTCCTGTTGTTCTGGACGGACGGGTACGCCGACGCCGGCATGTTGGTGGCCCGGTAGTAACGGGTGGGCTCGCCCTCGGCGTGCAGCTTCGCCACGAGGGACGGCTCGATCGGGACGAAACGGAAGGCGGAGCGTTCGGCCAGCTGCTTCAGGCCGTCGGTGGGCAGGCCGCCGGACCAGAAGAACGCGTCCAGGCCGTGGCCCAGGAGGTCGGGGCCGGTGTCGATGCCCTCCGCCCTCGGCTGGATGTCCTTGTCCGGATCGATGCCGGCGGCGGCGAGCACGCGGTCCGCGATCAGCCGTACACCGGAGTTGGGGACGCCGATGGAGACCCGCTTGCCCTTGAGGTCGGCCAGCGTGTGGATGTCCGAGTCGGACGGGACGACGAGCTGGACGTAGTCGTCGTAGAGGCGGGCGACTCCGCGGAGCCGGTCGGCGCCGGGGTCGCCGTTCTGCTGGTAGGTCTCGACGGCGTCGGCTGCGGCGATGGCGAAGTCGGACTTACCGGTCGCCACGAGTTTGACGTTCTCCTGGGAGCCGGCGGTGGTCTCCAGCTTCACTTTCAGGTCCGGCATGTCGTTGCGGAGCTCGTCGCGCAGGAGCTCGCCGTACTTCTGGTAGACGCCTGCGCGGGTGCCGGTGCTGAAGGTGATGGTTCCGCTCGGGGGGGCCTCGCCCAAGGGGAGCAGCCACCACAGGAGCAGGCCGAGGGCCACGAGGGCGGCGGCCGCGGTCTGGAGCGCCTGGCGGCGGCTTGGGCGGGGGAGCGGCTTGGGCATGCCGGTGATCCTGTCAGGGGGTGTGGGGGGCTGGCCAGGGGGTGCCTGCGGCGGGCTGTGCGGGCCGGTGGGGGCGGGGGTTTTTGCGCAGTTCCCCGCGCCCCTTTGTGCCTGCGGCGGCCTGTTTCGGTTGGGTGGGGGTTTGTGTAGCGCGTGCGGGTGTGTTGTGGGTCGGGGGCGGGGCGGGGGGTGTCCGTCCTCGGTCCGGCGGGTGCTGTTGTTTCGACAGTTCTGGATGACGGACGTCGGCCGCTGCGGGCGGACACCCCCCACCCCGCCCCCTTCACGCCGTACGCGGCGAACGGTCCATCATGGCGCGGGTCACAGCCACTCCCCAGGGGCGCGGCCAGCCGCCACTGGGCCGCACTCGCCCCGGGACATGATGGCCTGAGGCGTCCGGTCGGTGGTGGCCTGTCGTGGCTACGCCGGGTGCGCCCGGTTCTTTGAGGGGCGCGGGGAACTGCGCGGCCAGCTCCCACCGGCCCGCACCCGTCCGCGGCCTGGCGAAGGCGTTCCGGCGGCACGTCGTGGCTTGCGCCGACTGGACCCACTTGTTTGGGGGCGCGGGGAACTGCGCGGCCAGCCCCCACCGGGCCGCACCCGTCCGCGGCCTGGCGAAGGCGTTTCGGCGGCACGTCGTGGCTTGCGCCGACTGGACCCACTTGTTTGGGGGCGCGGGGAACTGCGCGGCCAGCCCCCACCGGGCCGCGGTCGGGGATTCTCAGGTGTTGTCATGGCCTATCGAAGCCTCTGTCATGCGTGCGGTGTTCTCCGGGGTGTTGCGGTGGGCGGTCAGTTTTGTGGCCAGGGGTTCTGTGTAGCGGGCCGTCAGGGGGCCGAGGATGACCAGGATGAGGACGTAGGCCGTGGCCAGGGGGCCCAGGGAGGGTTCTATGCTGGCCGAGACCGCCAGGCCCGCTATGACGATCGAGAACTCGCCGCGGGCCACCAGTGCGCCGCCCGTGCGCCAGCGGCCCTTGGGGGAGATTCCGGCTCGGCGGGCCGCCCAGTAGCCGGTGGCGATCTTCGTGGCTGCCGTGATCACGGCGAGGGCCAGGGCGGGGAGCAGGACCGGGGGGATGCTCGCCGGGTCCGTGTGGAGGCCGAAGAAGACGAAGAAGACCGCCGCGAAGAGGTCCCTCAGGGGGCTCAGGAGGGTGTGCGCGCCCTCCGCCACCTCGCCCGAGAGGGCTATGCCGACGAGGAACGCGCCCACCGCTGCCGATACCTGGAGCTGTTGGGCCACGCCTGCCACCAGGATGGTCAGGCCCAGGACGACCAGGAGGAGCTTCTCCGGGTCGTCGCTGGAGACGAAGCGGGAGATCAGGCGGCCGTAGCGGACCGCTACGAAGAGGACCAGGCCTGCTGCGGCGAGTGCGATCGCCAGGGTCAGGCTTCCGGCCAGGAGGCCCGCTCCTGCCACCAGCGCCGTGACGATGGGCAGGTACACCGCCATCGCCAGGTCCTCCAGGACCAGGACGCTCAGGATCACCGGGGTTTCCCGGTTTCCCACTCTGCCCAGGTCACCCAGGACCTTCGCTATGACGCCCGAGGAGGAGATCCAGGTGACGCCTGCCAGGACCACCGCCGCCACCGGGCCCCAGCCGAGGAGGACCGCGGCCGCCGCGCCGGGGAGGGCGTTGAGGGCGCCGTCGACCAGGCCGGAGGGGTAGTGGGCCTTGAGGTTGGTGACCAGGTCGCCGGCCGAGTACTCCAGGCCGAGCATCAACAGGAGGAGAATGACGCCTATTTCGGCGCCTATCGAGACGAACTCCTCGCTCGCGCCCAGCGGCAGCAGGCCGCCCTCGCCGAAGGCCAGGCCGGCCAGAAGGTAGAGAGGGATGGGGGAGAGGCGGAATCTGGCGGCGAAACGGCCCAGGAGCCCCAGGCCTAGGATGATCGAACCGAACTCGATCAGCAGGACCGCGGAGTGCACGCTCTCACTCCCGACCGAGTACGGCCGCGGCAGCGTCCACGCCCTCGCGGGTGCCCACGACGATGAGGATGTCGCCGCCGGCCAGGCGGAAGCTCGGGGTGGGGGACGGGATCGCCTCGGCGCGGCGCAGTACCGCCACGATGGACGCGCCGGTGTCCGTACGCATCTTCGTGTCGCCCAGGACCCGGCCGTTCCAGCGGGAGCCTGCCGCCACCTCGACGCGCTCGGCCACCAGGCCCAGGTCGGAGGTGTACAGCAGGCTCGGGCTGTGGTGGGAGGGCTTCAGCGCGTCGATCAGGGCGCCCGCCTCGGAGCCGGTCAGGCGCAGCGACTGGGCGCAGGAGTCGGGGTCGTCGGCCCGGTACACGCTCACCGTGCGGGCACCGTCGCGGTGCGCGACCACGGACAGATGGCGGTCCTCCCGGGTCATGAGGTCGTACTGGACCCCGATTCCCGGCAGCGGCGTCGCCCTCAGGCGTGGAGCAGACACGTATCTCCCTTTGTGTTGCATGTGGTCATGGGGGCCGGTTCGCATGCTGCCAGCTCCCCGTACGGTGGCGATATGGGTGACGTGACGGATATACGCGAGCGGTGGGGCCCGGCGACCCTGGTGTCCCGGGCGCCGTACGAGGGGAGTGAGGGCAGGGCCGTGTCGCTGTTCTGGCGGATCTTCTCGCTCAACGCCGTGGGCCTCGTCGTCGCCGCCGCGCTGCTGCTCGGCCCGATCACCGTGTCGACGCCGGTCCGGCAGGGGGAGGCCGTGGTCGTCCTCGGGGGGCTTGCGCTGCTGCTGGCCGCCAACGCCGTCGTACTGCGCGTCGGGCTCGTCCCGCTCCAGCGGCTGGGGCGGGCCATGGCCGCCGTGGATCTGCTGCGTCCCGGGGTGCGTGCGCCCGTTTCCGGTCCCGCCGAGACGGCCGAGCTGATCACCACGTACAACACGATGCTCGACCGGCTGGAGGCCGAGCGGGCGACCGGCGCGGCCCACGCCCTGTCGGCGCAGGAGCGGGAGCGGCACCGCATCGCGCGCGAGCTGCACGACGAGGTCGGGCAGACCCTGACCGCCGTGCTGCTCCAGCTGAAGCGGGTCGCCGACCGGGCGCCGGCGGAGCTGCGGGAGGAGGTCGGGCAGGCGCAGGAGGCCACCCGGGCGGGGCTCGACGAGATCCGCCGGATCGCGCGCCGGCTGCGGCCCGGTGTGCTGGAGGAGCTCGGGCTTCCGAGTGCCCTGCGGTCTCTGGCGGGCGAGTTCACCACGCACGGGCTGACCGTGCGCCATCACGTCGGCGGAGATCTGCCCCGGCTGACCGAGGAGTCGGAACTGGTCGTCTACCGGGTGGCCCAGGAGGGCCTGACCAACACCGCGCGGCACTCCGCCGCCGACCGCGCAGAGGTCCGGCTCCAGCCGGTCACGGGCGGCGTCGAACTCCTCGTGCGCGACAACGGCACAGGGCTGGGCGGGGCGCCCGAGGGGGCCGGGATGCAGGGCATGCGGGAGCGGGCGTTGCTGGTCGGGGCCGCGTTCTCGGTGGAGCCCGGGCCCGGGCGGGGCACCGACATCCGGTTGCGGATACCGGTCGCCGAGGGGGTGCGCTGATGTCCGGGCCGACGCGCGTCCTGCTCGCCGACGACCACACCCTTGTACGCCGGGGAGTCCGGCTGATCCTTGAGGGGGAGCCGGATCTCACGGTCGTGGCCGAGGCAGGGGACGGCGCCGAGGCGGTCGAGCTGGCACGCGCGCGTGAGGTCGATCTGGCCGTGCTGGACATCGCGATGCCGCGGATGACGGGGCTCCAGGCGGCCCGTGAGCTGTCCCGGCGACTACCCGATCTGCGGATCCTGATCCTGACGATGTACGACAACGAGCAGTACTTCTTCGAGGCCCTCAAGGCCGGGGCCAGCGGATACGTCCTCAAGTCCGTCGCCGACCGCGATCTCGTCGAGGCCTGCCGGGCAGCCGTGCGCGACCAGTCGTTCGTCTATCCCGGCGCCGAGCGGGCCCTGGTCCGCTCCTACCTCGACCGGCTGCACCGAGGCGAGGACCTGCCCGCGCGGGCCGTCACCGAGCGCGAGGAGGAGATCCTCAAACTCGTCGCCGAGGGGCACACCACCAAGGAGATCGGCGAACTCCTGTTCATCAGCGCGAAGACGGTCGAGCGGCACCGGGCGAACCTGCTGCAGAAGCTGGGCATGCGGGACCGGCTGGAACTGACCCGGTACGCGATACGGGCCGGGCTCATCGATCCCTGAGCGAGTCTTGGTGAGGGTGCTGATGGGTGCTCACGTGCGGTGTTCAGCGCCGCACATGCATGCCTCCGAGCGTGCGGCTCCCGCGAGCGTCTCTGCCACCCCCGTTGCCTGCTCGACAGGAGCCGGGTTCGCGGCGACGTGTGCTCACTGGCGGCGTCCGCCGGTGCCGCGCCGTCGCCGTACCACGCATGCCCCGGCGAGTCCGGCCCCTGCGAGCGTCAGCGCCACGCCCACCGCGCGCTCGAAACCGGCAGGGCCCACGCTGCCCCCGCTGCCGCCCTGGACCCCGAGCGTCGGGACGGCCGTCGCCACGCTCACGACGGCGCTGCTTCTGCGGGGCAGTACCTCGCAGGCGATGCCGTCGTCGGGGCCCTGGTCCTCGTCGAGCCGGTTGGGGTCGGTGCGGTCGAGGTCGAACACCGCCTGCGCGTCCTCCTGGTAGACGAAGTCGGCGCAGTCCAGGTCGGCTCGGGCGTGTGCGATGCCGGTGAGTGGTCCGGCGGTGGCCAGGACGACCACTGCCGTGCCGGTGAGGGTGGCGCGTATCCGCATGGGGTGTGCCTTTCGGGCAGGGCCTGAACAGCCGTCACCGCGACCCTAGGTACGCACCCGGCACCCGGCCCGTGGTGCTGGGCCGAACGGGCGTGGGGTCAGAGCAGCGCCTCCCAGTCGCCTTCGAAGCCCGCGGTGTTCAGCAACAGGGCCTCCACGGGGTCCGGCTGGTGCTCCAGGGGCCGGAGCGGCTGTTCCGTCCAGATGCACTTGCCCGTGCGGGTGTAGCGGGCGCCCCAGCGGGTGGTGAGCGCCGAGATGAGCTGCAGGCCCCGGCCGCCTTCGTCGGTTTCCGTGGCGCGGCGGATGCGGGGCATGGTCTGGCTGCCGTCGTAGACCTCGCAGATCAGCTCGGCGCTGTGGAGGAGACGCAGGCGTATCGGGCCGCGGGCGTGCCGGACCACGTTGCCGACCAGTTCGCTGACCAGCAGCTCCGTGGTGGCGGCCAGGTCGTCCAGGTCCCAGGCCGCCAGCTGTTCCCGGACGTGGCGGCGGGCCTGACCCGCCGCCCTCGGGTCGTCCGGCAGCGGCCAGGAGGCCATCTGCTCGGCGGGCAGTGCGTGCAGCCGGGCCACCAGGAACGCCGCGTCGTCGGCCGCCTGCTGGTCCGTCGGCAGCAGACCGGCCGTCAGTGTGTCGCACAGGCGTTCAAGATCTACGGTCGTCCCGTCGGCATGGGCCGCGCTGAGCAGTCGGGCCAGGTCCGCCATGCCCTCGTCGATCTCCCGCTTCGCCGATTCCACCAGCCCGTCGGTGTACAGCACGAGCAGGCTGCCCTCGGGCACCTCCAGCTCGACCGTCTCGAAGGGAGGCTTCGCCGCGCCCAGAGGCGGGTCGGCGTCCGGCTCCGGGAAGTGCACGGTGCCGTCGGGACGGACCAGCGCGGGCGGCGGGTGGCCGGCCCGGGCGATGGAGCAGACCTGGGTCGTGGGGTCGTACAGCGCGTACAGGCAGGTGGCGTACGACCCCTCGCCCATGCCGCCGACGATGTCGTTGAGGTGACCCAGGATCTCGTCGGGCGGCAGCTCCAGGTCGGCCAGGGTGTGCACCGCGGTGCGCAGCCGGCCCATGGTGGCCGCCTCGGGCAGACCGTGGCCCATCACGTCGCCGACGACGAGGGCGACCTGTCCGCCGGACAGCGGGATGATGTCGTACCAGTCGCCGCCCACGTCCGCGCCCGGCCCGGCCGGCAGATAGCGCGCGGCCGCCGTGCACGCGGGCAGGTCGGGCAGCGCCTGGGGGAGCAGGCTGCGCTGGAGTTCCCGGGACCGGGTGTGCTCGGCGTCGTAGAGCCGGGCCCGCTCGAGGGACTGGGCGACGAGCGCGCTGATCGTGGTCAGCAGGGCGCGTTCCTCGTCGTTGAGCAGCCGCGGCCGGTCGAAGGCGACGACGCACACCCCGAAGGTGTGCCCGGACGCCGTCATCGGCAGGAACGCCCAGGACTTCTTGTTGCCGCGCGCGGGGAAGCCGGCCAGTGCGGGATAGCGGGCGGCGTACTCGTGCGCGGAGGACATGAACAGGGGGACGCCGGACGCGATCGTGTCCCAGGCGGGGTCGGCTGAGGACCGGGGGCGGCTGTCGAGGAGGGCGACGAACTCCTCGGGGTAACCGACCGCGCCGACGTGGTGGAGCCGGTCGCCCTCGATGGCCTGGACCATGAGCCCCGCCGCGGCGAACGGGGGCAGTACCCGCCGGGCGACCGCCACCACCACGTCCCGCGAGGTCGTCGCCTTCGCGAGGTCCGTGGTCAGCTCGGCGATCCGGACCACCCGGTCGGCCGCGGCGCGCTCGGCCGCCTGCCGTTCCTCCGCCAGCCGGCGCTTCTCGGTGACGTCCTGGAAGTAGAGGGTGCGTCCGTCCGGTCCCGGCACGAGCCGGACGTGCAGCCGCCGTTCGCATGCCGCGAGGTGTACGTCGAAGCCTGCGGGCCTGTCCTCCGCCGCGGCCTGCAGACAGCTGTCCCGCACACCGGGGACCTCGCGCATGGCAGGCAGGTCCCACAGCAGCCGTCCGAACAGTTCCTCCTCGGAGAAGCCGAGGAAGCGTTCCGCCTCCAGATTGGCGAAGGTGATCCGCCACTCGTCGTCCACCGCGAGGAAGCCGTCGGTCATATGTCTCAGGGCCCGGCTGAGCGCGTCCAGGGCGCTGCGCGACTCGTCGCTCTCCCAGCCGACGCCGATCATCCGGAGCGGTTCGCCCTGCTCGTCGTAGGTCGCCCGGCCGCGGGCCTGCGTCCAGCCCCAGGTGCCGTCCAGGCGCCGTACGCGGTACTCGGCCTCGTAGACGGAGTGGTCGAGGATCGCCTGCTGCGCCGCCGCGAGGGTGGGGGCCAGGTCGTCGGGGTGGACGATCCGCATCCAGTTGTCGATCCTGCCGGTGAAGTCGGCCTGCAGGGTGCCGTACAGCTCCAGTGCCGCCTCGTCCCAGATCAGGTCGCCGTTGCGGATGTCCCAGTCCCACGAACCGACCTGGACCTCCTTCAGGGCCTGCCGCAGCCGCTCACCGCTCAGCTCGGTCTGGGTGGGACCGGAGGGCGGCGGTGCCTGCGCCATGCGGTCCTCGGTCCAGGTGACGACGTCCCGCAGGAAGTCCCAGTGCTGCGGGGTGGGTTCGCCCCGATCGCCGGTCAGGACGGTCAGCGCGCCGATGCTGCGCCGGCCGCTGAACACCGGGAGGGCGGCCAGGCCGGTGCCGGGCCAGGGAACGTCCTGCTCCGCCTGGTCCGGGCCTGACGGCACCCATACGCCCCGGCCCCGCTGGAGCGCGCGGGCGGGGGCCAACGGGCCCTCCTGGTCGACGATCTCCCAGGACCGGGTGAGGGCGGGCGGCAGACCGACGGACGACACCAGACGCAGTGCGGACATCGGACCGCGCAGGTGCATGGTGCCGCCGAGCGCGCCCAGTTCGCCGACCACGTGCCCGAGCGCGAGCCGGAAGACCTCGCTCTCCGTCGCGCCAGGGGCCACCGTGCCGAGAAGAGCGAGCCGCGCGTTCATGGTGGGAACCTATCGTTCCCGTTTCCGTTCGAAACCTCCTTCACCGTTTCCGGCCGGCGGAGCACCTGCACTGCGATGCCTCAACTGCCGCTGATGTGACGCAAGTTGTTGAAATCTCGACCGTGTACCGTGCGCATCGGACGGGCAGGTTCCGATCATGAGGAGCGGCGTGGACATCGGTGTCTTCATCCCCATAGGCAACAACGGCTGGCTCATCTCGAAGAGTTCCCCGCAGTACCTGCCGACCTTCGAACTGAACAAGGCCGTCGTGCAGAAGGCCGAGGAGCACGGATTCGACTTCGCCCTGTCCATGATCAAACTCAAGGGCTTCGGCGGCGAGACCGAGTTCTGGGACCACTGCCTGGAGTCGTTCACGCTGATGGCGGGCCTGGCCGCGGTGACCGAGCGGATCAGGCTGTACGCGTCCACGCCGATCCTCGCCCTGCCGCCGGCGATCGTCGCCCGGATGGCGGTCACCGTCGACTCCATCGCTCCCGGCCGCTTCGGCGTCAACATCGTCACCGGCTGGGCGCCCGGCGAGTACACGCAGATGGGCGTCTGGCCGGGCGACGAACACTTCGGCAACCGCTATGCCCGGGCCGAGGAGTACGTGACGGTGATGAAGGAGCTGTGGAGCGAGGGCGTCAGCAACTTCAAGGGCGAGTTCTACGAGATGGACGACTGCGTGCTCTCGCCGCGCCCGGCGGACGGCCACATCGACATCGTCGCAGCCGGGCAGAGCGGCACCGGCATGCGCTTCGCCGCCGAACACGCCGACTACAGCTTCATCCTGGGCAGCGGCGTCAACACCCCGCTCGCCTTCGCGGACAGCGCCGCCACGCTGGCGGACGCGGCGCGCGAGACCGGGCGTGACGTCGGGGCGCTGTCGCTGTTCATGGTCATCGCCGACGAGACCGACGAGGCCGCCCGCGCGAAGTGGCAGGACTACCACGACAACGCGGACCGCGCGGCGCTGGCCTACATGGCGGGGGAGTCGGCCACCGACACCACCGCCGACGACTCCTCCACGGCCCGCACCATCGTGCTGCCGGAAGGCGCCGTGAACTTCAACATGGGCACGCTCGTCGGGTCGTACGAGAGTGTCGCGGGGATGCTCGACGAGATCGCCGGGGTCGAGGGGACCAAGGGGATCATGCTGGTGTTCGACGACTTCCTCGACGGGATCGAGCAGTTCGGGACGCGGATCCAGCCGTTGATGACATCGCGGGAGGGGCGGGCGTGAGAAGAGGCCGGTGCTGACTCGCACCGGCCTCTTCTCATGAACTTCGTGGGGTGACTCAGTCCGTGCCGAACTCCATCGCGGCCCGGTCCAGCAGGGCCTCGTCCTCCGAGACCTCGCCGCGGGACGCGATCGCCTCGGCGCCGCCCTCGGGGAGCTCCGGCATGGTGCCGATCAGACCGGTCGCGGCCGCCTGGGAGGCGCCGATGGTCGGGCTGCCGGTACCGATCAGACCGAGACCCGCATACTGCTCCAGCTTGGCGCGGGAGTCGGCGATGTCCAGGTTGCGCATGGTGAGCTGGCCGATCCGGTCCACGGGACCGAAGGCCGAGTCCTCGGTGCGCTCCATCGACAGCTTGTCCGGGTGGTACGAGAACGCGGGGCCCGTGGTGTCGAGGAGCGAGTAGTCCTCGCCGCGCCGCAGCCGCAGGGTCACCTCGCCGGTGACGGCCGCGCCGACCCAGCGCTGGAGCGACTCGCGGATCATCAGCGCCTGCGGGTCCAGCCAGCGGCCCTCGTACATCAGACGGCCCAGGCGCCGGCCCTCGTTGTGGTACTGGGCGACGGTGTCCTCGTTGTGGATCGCGTTGACGAGGCGCTCGTAGGCCGCGTGGAGCAGGGCCATGCCGGGCGCCTCGTAGATGCCGCGGCTCTTCGCCTCGATGATCCGGTTCTCGATCTGGTCGGACATGCCCAGGCCGTGCCGGCCGCCGATCGCGTTGGCCTCCATGACCAGGTCGACGGCGGAGCCGAACTCCTTGCCGTTGATGGTCACCGGGCGGCCCTGGTCGAAGCCGACCGTGACGTCCTCGGGCGCGATCTCGACCGACGGGTCCCAGAACTTGACGCCCATGATCGGCTCGACGGTCTCGATGCCGGTGTTGAGGTGCTCCAGGGTCTTGGCCTCGTGCGTGGCGCCCCAGATGTTGGCGTCGGTGGAGTACGCCTTCTCCGTCGAGTCCCGGTACGGCAGCTGGTGCGCGACCAGCCACTCCGACATCTCCTTGCGGCCGCCGAGCTCGGTCACGAAGTCCGCGTCCAGCCAGGGCTTGTAGATCCGCAGGTTCGGGTTGGCGAGCAGGCCGTAGCGGTAGAACCGCTCGATGTCGTTGCCCTTGAAGGTCGAACCGTCGCCCCAGATCTGGACGTTGTCCTCCAGCATCGCCCGCACCAGGAGCGTGCCGGTGACCGCGCGGCCCAGTGGCGTGGTGTTGAAGTACGCCCGCCCGCCCGAGCGGATGTGGAACGCCCCGCAGGTGAGCGCGGCCAGCCCCTCCTCGACGAGCGCGGCACGGCAGTCGACCAGGCGCGCGATCTCGGCACCGTAGGCCTGCGCGCGACCGGGCACCGAGTCGATGTCGGGCTCGTCGTACTGGCCGATGTTCGCGGTGTAGGTGCAGGGGATGGCGCCCTTGTCGCGCATCCACGCGACGGCGACGGAGGTGTCGAGACCGCCGGAGAAGGCGATGCCGACGCGTTCGCCGGCGGGGAGGGACGTGAGGACCTTGGACATAGGAAGATTATGCATCAGAACGCATGGTCATGCAAAGCCCCTGATTGTCGTCCCTGACGTGATTCAGGTCATCCGCCCCGGCGGCCCCGCGGACCGGTCGTGCCCGGCTCGGACGACGCCATCAGGGCGGCCGACCGTCTCCTGGTGCGCACACGGCCCGCCGTCGGGGCCCCGCCCCGGAGGTGGCCCGGCGAACGGCCCGCCGGGTGCCGGGGGAGGGGCCTTCGCGGAACGCCTACCCTTGAGCCATGACCAGCAGCGGCGACCGGAGCACGGCAGTGGACGTTTCATCTCCGAAAACGTACGAAGTGCGCACCTATGGGTGCCAGATGAACGTCCATGACTCCGAGCGATTGTCCGGACTGCTGGAGGAGGCGGGGTACGTAGCCGCGCCCGAGGGTTCCGACGGGGACGCGGACGTCGTCGTCTTCAACACCTGCGCGGTCCGGGAGAACGCCGACAACCGGCTGTACGGCAACCTCGGCCGGCTCGCGCCGCGAAAGACCTCCCGGCCCGGTATGCAGATCGCGGTCGGCGGCTGTCTCGCCCAGAAGGACCGGGACACCATCGTGAAGAGGGCGCCCTGGGTGGACGTCGTCTTCGGTACGCACAACATCGGCAAGCTGCCGGTCCTGCTGGAACGCGCACGTGTGCAGGAAGAGGCGCAGGTCGAGATCGCCGAGTCGCTGGAGGCGTTCCCCTCCACCCTGCCGACCCGGCGCGAGAGCGCCTACGCGGCCTGGGTGTCCGTCTCCGTCGGCTGCAACAACACCTGTACCTTCTGCATCGTCCCGGCCCTGCGCGGCAAGGAGAAGGACCGCCGCACCGGCGACATCCTCGCCGAGATCGAGGCCCTGGTCGACGAGGGCGTTTCCGAGATCACGCTGCTCGGGCAGAACGTCAACGCGTACGGCTCCGACATCGGCGACCGCGAGGCCTTCAGCAAGCTGCTCCGGGCCTGCGGGAAGATCGAGGGCCTCGAAAGGGTCCGTTTCACCTCCCCGCACCCCCGTGACTTCACCGACGACGTCATCGCGGCGATGGCCGAGACGCCGAACGTGATGCCGCAGCTGCACATGCCCATGCAGTCCGGCTCGGACACGATCCTGAAGGCGATGCGCCGCTCCTACCGGCAGGAGCGTTACCTCGGGATCATCGAGAAGGTCCGCGCGGCCATCCCGCACGCGGCGATCACCACCGACATCATCGTCGGCTTCCCGGGTGAGACCGAGGAGGACTTCGAGCAGACGATGCACGCGGTCCGCGAGGCCCGTTTCGCGCAGGCGTTCACCTTCCAGTACTCCAAGCGCCCCGGCACCCCGGCGGCGACCATGGAGAACCAGATCCCCAAGGAGGTCGTCCAGGCGCGCTACGAGCGTCTCGTCGCCCTCCAGGAGGAGATCTCCTGGGACGAGAACAAGAAGCAGGTCGGCCGCACCCTGGAGCTGATGGTCGCGGAGGGCGAGGGCCGCAAGGACGGCGCCACCCACCGCCTCTCCGGCCGCGCCCCCGACAACCGCCTGGTCCACTTCACCAAGCCCGACCAGGAGGTCCGCCCCGGCGACGTGGTGACGGTCGACATCACCTACGCCGCCCCCCACCACCTCCTCGCCGAGGGCGCCGTCCTCACGGTGCGCCGCACACGCGCGGGGGACGCGTGGGAGAAGCGGAACGCGGCCGAGGCCACCCAGCCCGCGGGTGTCATGCTGGGCCTCCCTAAGATCGGGATTCCCGAGCCGCTGCCGGCGGCCACGGGTGGCTGCGCGGCGCACTGAGCGCTCGCCATCGGTCATGCAGGAGGGGCGGGGCATGGGGCGCTGGGTGATTCTGGTCGACCGCAGTATGGGGAACCACCGCGACATCGATGAAGTGGCGCACTTCGAAGGCACCAGGGACGAGGCTCGGGCCCGCCTGTACGAGCTCGCCTGCACCCACCGTCCGGGCGGCGGCCGGCGCCAGAAGCGCCGGCAGGTCTACCGGTTCGCGGACGGGGACGCCTACTACGTGAGCATCGAGGGTCTGATGGCCACGATTCGCGTGGAGTACCGGCTGGGCGAACTGGCATGGAGCACCCATCCCGAGTCCTGGCCCTGGGCCTGGAAGTAGGCTGCCGATCATGCTTGTAGCAGCCGCTGTCTGCCCGTGTCCGCCGCTTCTCGTGCCGCAGGTCGCCGCCGGGGCCGCGGCCGAGCTCGACGGGGCCCGCGCCGCCTGCACGGACGCGCTGGGCGTCCTCGCGGCGGCCCGGCCCGACCACCTCGTCGTCGTGGGGCCCGCCGAACAGAGCGGGCGCGGCCCGCACCCCCAGGGCGCCAGGGGCTCGTTCAGCGGCTTCGGCGTGGACGTGGACGTACGGCTCGGACCGGAGCGGGGGCCGGCCCCGCAGCGCCCGCTGCCGACCTCCCTCGCCGTGGCCGCCTGGTTGCTGGAGCGCACCGGCTGGTCGGATGCCCCGATCGAGGGACTCGGCGTGGGGGAACCGCTGGAGGCCGAGCGGTGTATGGAGACCGGGAGGGGAGTCGCCGCCCGGGCCGAGCGGGTGGCGCTGCTGGTGATGGGAGACGCCAGTGCCTGCCGCACGCTCAAGGCACCCGGCTATCTCGACGAGCGAGCGGCCCCCTTCGACGCGGAGGTCGCCCGTGCGCTGGGCGCGGCCGACGTGGCGGCCCTGGCTGCGTTGGACGCCGAGTTGGCGTACGAACTGAAGGCCTCTGGCCGGGCGCCCTGGCAAGTCCTCGCCGGCGCGGCAGAAGGTGCGGGCCTGGGTGGCTCGCTGCTGTACGAGGACGCCCCGTACGGCGTGGGGTACGTGGTCGCGACCTGGTCCTGAGGGCCGTAGGAGAGTTGCCCGGGGCCGGTCCGGAAACGGCGGACGGCCGGGAGCGTGTGCCCCGCGGCCGTCCGTCGGTGTGCCGGTCAGGAAGCCGGCGGGGGTGAGGACGGCGGCGTGCCGCCGCCACCCGGTCCCTCCGCGCCGTCCTGGTGCGCGAGTCGGTCCATGGCGTCCTTGGCCTTGCCCGTTCCCGTCTGGATCCGGTCGCTGTACTTGCCCTTGGTCTTCTCGTCCACGACCTTCGCGGCCCTGTCGAGGCCGTGCTGGATCTTGTCCCCGTGCTGCTGCGCGAGCCCGGAGACCTTGTCCTTCGCCGGGGTGAGCTTGGCCTTGAAACTGTCCAGGAGACCCATCGTGCACCTTTCCGAGCGGGGCAGTTACGTGCGGGCGCCCTCGCCGACCTCACTGTCGGCCGCTTCCTCGGCGGACTGCTGCTTGGGGATCTCGACGCCCTCGGCGGTGTCCTCGACGGCCTCCGTCGCCGTCGAGCCGTCCGGGTCCCCGGCTCCGGCAGCCTCGGCGTCCTCGGCCTCGCTGTCGGACCTGGCCTCGCTGTCGGACCTGGCCTCGGCCGGCTCCTTCGCCTCCGCCTCGTCCGCCGTGGGCTCGGCCGTCTGGGTGTCGGCCTGGGTCTCGGCGGTTGACGCCTCCTCCGTAGCCTTCGACCTCCGGAGAAGTCGTGCGAAAACGCCCATATTCACTCCATATGTTACTCGTGCGGGGGGAATCCCGCGTCATCCAGTGCGCCCGTGTGCGCCACCCGGATCGCCGCCCCCTTGGACAGGGCGGCGGAAACCACGCAACTGGCAACGACCCCGGGCCCGGGCCGTCACGTAACTCGTTCGAGGTGGCGCCCGGAGGTTTGCAAGACTGTGGCGGTGAGCAGCGCACCCCCCGCCCCCCGCGTCATCGCCGTCGTCGGACCCACCGCGGCCGGAAAGTCCGATCTGGGCGTCTTCCTCGCCCAGCACCTGGGCGGCGAGGTCGTCAACGCCGACTCCATGCAGCTCTACCGAGGGATGGACATCGGCACCGCCAAGCTGACGCCCGAGGAACGCGACGGCGTCCCGCACCACCTCCTCGACATCTGGGACGTGACGGTCGCGGCGTCCGTCGCCGAGTACCAGAGGCTCGCCCGCGCCAGGATCGACGCGCTGCTCGCCGAGGGTCGCTGGCCGATCCTTGTCGGCGGCTCCGGGCTGTACGTCCGCGGAGCCGTCGACAACCTGGAGTTCCCCGGCACCGACCCGGAGGTCAGGGCCCGTCTGGAGGAGGAGCTCGTGCTGCGCGGCTCCGGCGCGCTGCACGCCCGCCTTGCCGCCGCCGACCCCGGGGCCGCGCAGGCGATCCTCCCCAGCAACGGCCGCCGGATCGTCCGGGCCCTCGAAGTGATCGAGATCACCGGCAAGCCCTTCACCGCCAACCTCCCGGGCCATGACTCCGTCTACGACACCCTCCAGATCGGCGTCGACGTCGCCCGGCCCGAGCTCGACGAGCGCATCGCCCGCCGGGTCGACCGGATGTGGGATGCGGGCCTCGTGGACGAGGTGCGGGAACTGGAGGAGCGAGGGCTCAGCGAGGGGCGCACGGCCTCGCGCGCGCTCGGGTACCAACAGGTGCTCGCGGCGCTCGCGGGGGAGTGCACGATGGAGGCGGCGCGGGCCGAGACCGTCCGGGCCACCAAACGCTTCGCGCGCCGTCAGGATTCATGGTTCAGGCGCGATCCGCGGGTGCATTGGTTGAGTGGGGCTGCGGCACATCTCACAGAACTTCCGCAGCTCGCACTGGCGTTGGTCGAACGACCGGTCACAGCCTGATCACGTCATGGCATCGGGACGCTCAGGCCGTCATCCCGGCCTCCGGCGCCGTGCCATCATCGAGCTTCGATCGACCAAGTGGAGTCCGAGTTGGGAGGGCGCGTGGCGATGGAGGCCGGCCCTCGTGACACCGCACAAGGCACCGAGCCCCGCACCGTCGAGATCGGTGAAGCGGAGCAGGACGGCGACCGTCTGAGCCCCGACGGACCCGACGAGGTGCTGGGCGGTGTGACCGACGACGGTCCCGCGCCCGAGGAGATGTTCGTGGCCGGGGAAGAGGTCGAGGTCGAGCTGCGCCCGCAGCGCCGCCTGCGGATCTGGCAACTCGCCCCCATCGTGTCGCTGGCGGCCCTCGGCTCCCTGATGTTCGCCTTCCCGCTGGCCTTCGACTTCGGCGACAGCGGAGCGGTCATCGCGATGCTGGGCCTGCTGATCTGCTCCTGCGCGGCGGGCTGGGGAACGACGGCCGCGCGCCGCGTTGGTTACACGTGGCCCGGGCTCCCCTCGCGGGGCTCGGGAAGGCGCTCCGACTGGCGGGTCGTCCTCGCGTACGTGCTCCTGGTGGCTGTGGTGGTCGTGCTCGCGGTCTGGCGGGTAGCGCGGCTGCGTTAGGCGGTTCACGGGCCCCAGGTGTGCGGTTCCGCCGTCTGCGCGCGACCGGCCCCACCGGCCCGCGCCGTACGATCGAGACATGAGCACCCGGATCGCCTTCCTCAAGGGTCATGGCACCGAGAACGACTTCGTGATCGTCCCCGACCCCGAGAACACCCTCGACCTCTCCCCGGCCGCCGTCGCCGCCCTCTGCGACCGCCGCGCCGGCATCGGCGGTGACGGCCTGCTCCACGTCGTGCGATCCGCGTCCCACCCCGAGGCCGCCCCCATGGCCTCCGAGGCCGAGTGGTTCATGGACTACCGCAACGGCGACGGCTCCGTCGCCGAGATGTGCGGCAACGGCGTACGCGTCTTCGCGCGCTACCTCCAGCACGCCGGACACATCACCGAAGGCGACCTCGCGGTGGCCACGCGCGGGGGCGTGAAGGCCGTGCACATCGACAAGGCGGGCGACGTCACCGTCGGCATGGGCAAGGCCCTGCTCCCCGCCGGGGACGTCACGGTGAGCGTCGGCGACCGTGACTGGCCCGCCCGGAACGTGAACATGGGCAACCCGCACGCCGTCGCCTTCGTGGACGACCTCGCGCACGCCGGCGACCTATACTCCCCGCCGCCCTTCAGCCCGGCCGCCGCCTATCCGGACGGGGTCAACGTCGAGTTCGTGGTCGACCGCGGCCCCGGCCATGTCGCCATGCGCGTGCACGAGCGTGGCTCGGGTGAGACCCGTTCGTGCGGCACGGGCGCGTGCGCCGTCGCCGTCGCCGCGGCCCGCAGGGACGGCGCCGACCCGACGGCCACCGGCACACCGGCGACGTACACCGTGGATGTGCCCGGCGGCACCCTGGTGATCACCGAGCGGGCGGACGGCGAGATCGAGATGACCGGCCCCGCGGTGATCGTCGCCGAGGGCGAGATCGACGCCGACTGGCTTGAAAACGCGGTTGGTTGACCATATGAATCACGGCACTGGGACTATCGGAGGCGTGGAAGCGCAGCCTCCGGCGTGCTGTGCGGTGCGAAACCACGGTCGGCTGCAGTTCAGGCGGCGCGAAATCGTAAACCTGGAAACCTTCGCTCGAATGGGTGATCCGTTTCACGCTCGCCGAGAGGCGGTCAGCCGGGCGTGATGGGCTCGGTAGCATCAAGCACCGGCCCGGACGGGGGACAGATGCCATCCCCTGAGCCGTGTCCGCCATGGGGCACCCCGTCCGCCGGTCCACAGCCGGAGGTGCCCATGAGTGCGGAGGCCACGAACCCCGCGACCCCAGGTCCGGTGACCGGTGCGGCCGCCCGCTGGCGGGCGCGGATCGACCTGCGCCGCCTGGGCCGCGCCGCGCTGCTCGGCCCCGCCGCCCGCGACCGGATGCCCGACGCCATCGGCCATGTCGCCGAGGCCCACCGCGCTCACCACCCCGACGCCGATCTCGAGCCCCTGCGCCGCGCCTACGTCCTGGCCGAGTCCTCGCATCGCGGCCAGATGCGCAAGAGCGGTGAGCCATACATCACACACCCGCTCGCCGTGACGTTGATTCTGGCCGAACTCGGCGCCGAAACCACCACGTTGACGGCCTCTCTGCTCCACGACACCGTCGAGGACACCGAGGTGACGCTCGACCAGGTCGGCGAGGAGTTCGGCGCGGAGGTCCGCTTCCTCGTCGACGGCGTCACCAAGCTGGAGAAGGTCGACTACGGCGCCGCCGCCGAGCCCGAGACCTTCCGCAAGATGCTCGTCGCCACCGGCAACGACGTCCGCGTGATGTCGATCAAACTCGCCGACCGGCTGCACAACATGCGCACCCTCGGCGTGATGCGCCCCGAGAAGCAGGCCCGCATCGCCAAGGTCACCCGCGACGTCCTCATCCCGCTCGCCGAACGACTCGGCGTACAGGCGCTCAAGACCGAGCTGGAGGACATGGTCTTCGCGATCCTCCACCCCGAGGAGTACGAGCACACGCGGGAGCTGATCGTCGACAACGCCTCCCGCGCGGACGACCCGCTCGCCGAGGTCGCCGACGAGGTGCGGGGTGTGCTGCGCGAGGCCGGGATCCCGGCCGAGGTCGTCATCCGGCCACGCCACTTCGTCTCCGTCCACCGGACGGCCCGCAAGCGCGGCCGGCTGCGCGGCGCGGACTTCGGCCGCCTGCTGGTCCTGGTCGGCGAGGACGCGGACTGTTACGGCGTCCTGGGCGAGCTGCACACCTGTCTGACGCCCGTCGTCTCGGAGTTCAAGGACTTCATCGCCGTACCGAAGTTCAACCTGTACCAGTCGCTGCACACCGCTGTGGCCCGCGGCGACGGCCAGGTCGTCGAGGTCCTCATCCGCACCCACCAGATGCACAAGGTCGCCGAGGCCGGAGTGGTCGCTCTCGGCAATCCGTACGCCTCCCCCTCGGACCCCTCGGAGGAGCAGAGCGCGAGCGCCGACGAGGAGCGGGTGGACCCCACCCGGCCCGGCTGGCTCTCCCGTCTCCTCGACTGGCAGGCAGCCGCCCCCGACGCCGACACCTTCTGGTCCACCCTCCGCGAGGACCTCGCCCAGGACCGTGAGATCACCGTGTTCCGGCCCGACGGCGGCACCTTGGGTCTGCCCGAGGGGGCGACCTGTGTGGACGCCGCGTACGCGCAGTACGGCGAGGACGCGCACGCGTGCCTCGGCGCCCGCGTCAACGGCCGTCTGGCGACCCTGAGCACCGTTCTGAAGGACGGCGACACCGTTCAGCTCCTCATGGGACAGGACCCCGCCGCCGAGCCCTCCACGGAGTGGCTGGAGCACGCGCACACGGCTGCGGCCCGGATCGCGATCCAGCGGTGGATCGCGACGCACCCCTCGCCCCGGGCCCCGCTGGACGTGGAGGAGCGGAACGGGACGCAAGCGCTGACGGTCGAGGACGTGCAGGCCGCGCGGGGGGAGGCGGAGCGCGCGAAGCTCTCGCAGCCGGCCGCCGCCGAGGCGCCCACGGACGACACGCCCGACAGCGCGGGCCGCAGCATCGCCGAATCTCCGGTCCCCGACGACCCCTCCGCCCGCCCCGGCACGGCCAACGCCCTTGTCGACCAGCCCGGAGCGATCGTCCGCCTGGCCGGCTGCTGCACACCCGTGCCGCCCGACGAGATCACCGGCTTCGCCGTGCGCGGGGGAGTGGTCACCGTGCACCGCGTGGAGTGCGCCGCGGTGGCGCGCATGAAAGACGTGGGGCGCAAGGAGGTCGACGTGCGCTGGGGCGACAGCGCCGAGTGCCGGGTCACGCTGTTCGCGGAATCGTTCGGCCGCCCGCATCTCCTCGCCGACCTCACCGAGGCCATGGCGGGCGAGGGCGCCGAAATCGTCTCCGCGACCGTCGAACCCCCCAGCCAGCAGCGGGTGCGTCACACGTACACCGTCCAGCTGCCGGACGCGGCCCTGCTGCCGTCCCTGATGCGGGCGATGCGGAACGTGGCCGGCGTGTATGACGTGAGCAGGGCCCAGACACCGGGGGCCTGACGCGGGCGCAGACGCGGGTCGCCGTCGATCTCGCGATGGGACGGCGCTGACAGACCGCGCCACGCGCGTGTAGCGGGCCGCGAGCACGCGGAGGAGTGTCTCCCGGCTCACGCGTGTGTGGTGGCCCACAGACCGCACATGTCGCTGCGTGCGGGCTGCGAGCAGGCCGAGGAGTGTCCCGGCCTTCACGCGTGTGTGGCGGCGCGCAGGACCGCACATGTCGCAGCGGCAGGGCCGGAGGACCCCGTTCGAGTGGGCTGGTCGCGCGTCGCCACCGCGGCACCCTCGCACGCTGCTAACGGTGGTGCATGCCGCTCACCGCCCGCACTCACGCCGGCCCCGCCCACGCCCAGCTCACCCCCGTCGGCCGTCCCGGCCCCGACGCCGCCCGCCCTCGTACCGGAACCGCTCGGCGGCGCAAGGCGGCCGCGCTGCTCGCCTCCGCCGTATCCGTCTGCCTGCTCGCCGCGAGCGCCCCGGCCGAGCCGCTCGGCATCGGGGACCGCCTCTTCCCGCACCTGGGCAACCCGGGCTACGACGTGGCGTCCTACGACCTCTCCTTCACCTATTCCGGCAGCAACAGCAAGCCGCTCACGGCCGTCACCACCATCGACGCCTGGACGACGACCGAACTCGACCGCATCAACCTCGACTTCGCTCACGGCGACGTCCAGTCGGTCGAGGTCGACGGCCGGCCCGCGGCGTTCACCAGCGCCGACGAGGACCTCGTGGTCACCCCCGACGAACCGCTGCCCGACGGCAGCTGGATGCGGATCACCGTCCGGCACACCAGCGACCCCGTCTCCGCCGACGACCGCGACGGCGGCTGGGTGCGCACGACGGACGGGCTCGCCATGGCCAACCAGGCCGACGTCGCCCACCTGGTGTTCCCCTGCAACGACCACCCCTCCGACAAGGCGATGTTCACCATCCGGGTCACCGCGCCCGACGGCTACACAGCCGTCGCGGGTGGCCTGCCCACCGACGTGGACCGGGCCGGCCGGGCGACCACGTGGACGTACCGCACCCAGCACCCCATGGCCACCGAGCTCGCGCAGGTCTCCATCGGCCGCTCCACGGTGCTGCGGCGCGGCGGCCCGCACGGACTGCCCGTCCGGGACGTCGTGCCCACCAAGGACCGCGCCGAGCTGGAGCCCTGGCTGAAGAAGACCCCGGACCAGATCGCCTGGATGGAGGGCAAGGTCGGCCCGTACCCCTTCGAGACGTACGGCATCCTCATGGCGGCCGCCGACACCGGCTTCGAGTTGGAGACCCAGACCCTCTCCCTCTTCGAGAAGGACCTCTTCACCGAGCCCGCCTACCCCAAGTGGTACGTCGAGTCGATCATGGTCCATGAGCTCGCCCACCAGTGGTTCGGCGACAGCGTCAGCCCCCGCACCTGGTCCGACCTGTGGCTCAACGAAGGCCACGCCACCTGGTACGAGGCCCTGTACGCGGAGGAGAAGGCGGGCCGCACCCTTGAGGCCCGCATGAAGGCCGCGTACGGCTTCTCCGACCGCTGGCGGGCCGCCGGCGGACCGCCGGCCGCACCCAACCCGCCCAAGGCCGGACAGAAGATCGGCATCTTCCGCCCGAACGTCTACGACGGCGCCGCACTCGTCCTGTACGCCCTGCGCCAGGAGATCGGCCGCAGGTCCTTCGAGAGCCTGGAGCGGGCCTGGGTGCAGGAACACCGGGACGGCACGGCGACGACCGCCGACTTCGTGCGGCTCGCCTCCGAGATCTCCGGGCGCGACCTCGACGGCTTCCTCCAGGACTGGCTCTACGGAGAGCGGACCCCGTCGATGCCCGGCCACCCGGACTGGAAGGCCGTGGCGCCCGCCGCACCGGTGAAATAAGGCCGTGACGAGACGCCCCGTACCGTGCGACCATCATCAGGTCGGAGCGGCACGGGGCGCGGGAATCTCCAGGGGTATCCGTGCGTTGAAGCACATGACCGCCGAATCGGAATCACCGACGACGTATCGACGACGTAAGGACCCAATGACCTCCTCTTCATCCCCTTCCCAGGACACGCAGCGACTCGCGCACACATACGCCGAAGGTCTTCGGGCCGATGCCCTGATGGAAGAGGACGTCGCCTGGAGCCACGAGATCGACGGAGAGCGGGACGGCGACCAGTTCGACCGCTCCGACCGCGCGGCCCTGCGCCGTGTCGCCGGCCTCTCCACCGAACTCGAGGACGTCACCGAGGTCGAGTACCGCCAGCTCCGCCTGGAGCAGGTCGTCCTCGTCGGTGTCTGGACCACGGGGACCGTGCAGGACGCGGACAACTCCCTCGCGGAGCTCGCCGCCCTCGCGGAGACCGCGGGCGCGGTCGTTCTCGACGGCGTGACGCAGCGTCGCGACAAGCCCGACGCGGCCACCTACATCGGTTCCGGCAAGGCCAACGAACTGCGGGACATCGTCCTGGAGACCGGCGCGGACACCGTCATCTGCGACGGTGAGCTCAGCCCGGGCCAGCTCATCCACCTCGAAGACGTCGTCAAGGTCAAGGTCATCGACCGTACGGCCCTGATCCTCGACATCTTCGCCCAGCACGCCAAGTCCCGGGAGGGCAAGGCGCAGGTCGCGCTCGCGCAGATGCAGTACATGCTGCCGAGGCTGCGCGGCTGGGGTCAGTCGCTGTCCCGTCAGATGGGCGGTGGCAAGGGCGGCGGCCTCGCCACCCGTGGTCCCGGTGAGACCAAGATTGAGACGGACCGGCGTCGGATCCGCGAGAAGATGGCGAAGATGCGCCGGGAGATCGCGGACATGAAGACCGGCCGCGAGATCAAGCGCCAGGAACGCAAGCGCCACAAGGTGCCGTCCGTCGCCATCGCGGGCTACACCAACGCCGGCAAGTCGTCCCTGCTCAACCGCCTCACGGGCGCGGGAGTCCTGGTCGAGAACGCCCTGTTCGCGACCCTGGACCCGACCGTCCGCCGCGCGGAGACCCCGAGCGGCCGCCTGTACACGCTGGCCGACACCGTCGGTTTTGTACGGCACCTGCCGCACCACCTGGTCGAGGCGTTCCGCTCCACCATGGAGGAGGTCGGCGAGTCCGACCTGATCCTGCACGTGGTGGACGGCTCGCACCCGAACCCCGAGGAGCAGCTGGCCGCCGTACGCGAGGTGATCAGGGACGTCGGCGCCACCGGCGTGCCCGAGATCGTCGTGATCAACAAGGCCGACGCGGCGGACCCGTTGACGCTCCAGCGGCTGATGCGGATCGAGACGCGCTCCATCGCGGTCTCGGCCCGTACCGGCCAGGGCATCGACCAGCTGCTCGCCCTGATCGACAACGAACTGCCCAGGCCGTCCGTCGAGATCGAGGCACTCGTGCCGTACACCCACGGCAAGCTGGTCGCCCGCGCCCACGACGAGGGCGAGGTGATCTCCGAGGAGCACACGGCGGAGGGCACCCTGCTCAAGGTGCGGGTGCACGAGGAACTGGCCGCGGACCTGTCGCCGTACGTGCCGGCACCGGTGGCCTGAGCGCCGTAGCACTCCTGAGAGGCCCGCCCCTTCTGGAAGGGGCGGGCCTCTCGCATGTCCCGGGTGGTAGACATCGGTCACTGGTCACTGGTCGCTGGTCGCCGGCCGTCGTCACCGGGCGCCGCGGTCGGAAG
Organism: Streptomyces sp. NPDC031225; assembly: GCF_055570355.1. Taxonomy (NCBI): domain Bacteria; kingdom Bacillati; phylum Actinomycetota; class Actinomycetes; order Kitasatosporales; family Streptomycetaceae; genus Streptomyces; species Streptomyces sp. NPDC031225. Next base: position 28,218 of record NZ_JBVIHJ010000015.1, read on the forward strand.
CGGTTTTCGGAGGCGGTTTTCGGGGGCGGTCGAGGTCGGGGAACGGGCCGGGAGCGGTCACCGACCCGCGAACTTCTCGCTGACCGAGTCGTACACGCCCTCGGCCACCTCACCCAGCCGGGGTCCGGACAGCCAGCCCGCGCTCACCGGGCCGATCGAGGTGTTGGACACCAGCGCCGGCTCACCGTCCGCCCCCGCCGCGACCCAGCCGCCGCCCGACGAACCACCGGTCATCGTGCAGCCGATGCGGTACATCGTCGGTTCCGAGGCATTGATCGACAGCCGTCCCGGCCTGTCCTGGCACTGGTACAGCGTCTCCCCGTCGAACGGAGCCGCCGCCGGATACCCGGAGGCCGTGATGCTCTCCACCTGCGGCACCGCCGGAGCGTTGAAGTTCACCGGCAGGGCCGAACCGACCGTCTCCTCCAACGACTTGCCCGTGCCGCCCTCCTCCGGTGTCACATGGATGACGGCGAAGTCGTACGGGGCGCCGTCCCCGCCGGTCGGACCCCCCTGCCCGATCCACTGGTCCGAGGTCTGGGCCCAGTCGGCCCACCAGACGCCGTAAGGGGCGAGCTCTTTCGCGGTCGCTCCCGCCAACTGCCCGGCGGACAGGGCATGGTCGTTGTACGACGGAACGAACGCGATGTTGCGGTACCAGCCACCGCTCCGGCCCGCATGCACACAATGCCCCGCCGTCCACACCAGGTTGGACTTCCCCGGGTGGGCCGGGTCCTGCACGACCGTCGCCGAGCAGACCATCGTGCCCTCAGGGGAGTCGAAGAACACCTTGCCCGCATCGGGGGCATTGTCGTGGTACGTAGGCGACACGGCCTTCGCGGCCACCGGTGCCGGCTCCGGGTCGGTCACACCCTGGTCGCCCGAGAGGTCGCTCTCCCGGACACCCCGGTCGGGATCCTCAGCCCCGCGCATCCGGTCCGGGTCCCACAGCCCCTCGATGATCGGGTTGATGTAGTCCTGGGCCTCCCGCAGCCAGTCGTCCCTGTCCCAGTTCTTCCAGGCGCCGTCCTTCCACTTGTCGACGTCGATCCCGTGCTCTTTGAGCCGGTCCCTGATGTCGTCGGGAATCGTGATCTTGCCGTCGCCCTCGGACGCGGCGGGAGCGGACGGGGAGGTCTGCGCGTTGGTGTCCGCCGCGTCCGAGCCGCAGGCCGTCGCGGTCAGGGCCAGCAACGAGGTGAGGGCCAAGGCCGTCAGCATGGGTGAGATTCTGCGGCGCGCGCCCCTTACACCCTCGCCGCGAGCGATCAACCACAGCGGTTCGGATCGCATGCTCTGCCTCCCCTGGTGTGGGCGAACAGGGTGCCAGGGCCTGCGACTTACGCAGACGTCCCGCGAGTTCGCCTTCCGGCACCGCGCCTTGGAACGGCACCACACACTATGCGCCCGCTGTGGGTGAGTTCCGACGGAATCGCAACAGTTTCGTCACGCCAAAATCCTTCGACAACCCGTAACCCGGTGAGCGGTCCCGGGTTGGTAGCGATGGGGGGCCTGCCGCCGGGCGGACGGGCCGGTCCTCCGCGCCCCAATTCCCGGAGATTCGCAGACATCAGGGCATCGAAGCGCCGAGATGTCGAGCAAAGCCCCGTGGGGTTCCGTATGTCGGGGCGGGTGAGTCCGCGAAGGAACCGCTTGCCCCTGCACAGCGCGACGACGGGAGAACCATGGCCGTGACCGACACCGCACCCGGGGAGGCCATGACGGGACACACAGCCGTCGAGGATCCTTCGGCCACCCGCGCCGCCCACGAGGGGATCCTGCGGCGCCAGTCGGCCCGTGAGTCGGCGGCACGCACCTACGCCCGTGCCCTCCCGATCGTGCCCGTACGCGCACGGGGACTGACCATCGAGGGCGCCGACGGACGCCGCTACCTGGACTGCCTCTCGGGTGCGGGCACCCTGGCCCTCCGGAGCTTGCCGCCGCCGTCCAGCGGGAGTGCCTGCGGCGGGGCCTGATCGTCGAACTCGGCGGCCGCCACGCGAGCGTTGTCCGCCTGCTCCCGCCCTTGACGATCACCGACGAACAGGCGACCGCTGTCCTCGACCGTCTCGCCGACGCTGTGGCAGCGGTGGCCCGCGGGGGCGATCCCCTTGGTGGCTCCGGTGGCGGGAGGCGATAGCAGCGACGGGGCCGGAGCTGGCGTGACGGGGGCGAGCGGGCGCAGGTGCGGGCGCGGTGGCTGGCAGGTGGTACTTGCGGCGGGTGGGGGTGCGGGAGTGGGTGCCCGTGCGGGTGCGTGTGCCGGTACTTGTTGCCGGCCCAGCTCAGAGGGCCGAGGCTCTGATACTTCCCGGAGACGGGGTGCCGGGAGACGAAGGGGTGGCAGCGGCCGGTGCGTTGGCGGGAGCGGCGTCAGGGACCAGGGCCGTAGCCACACCTCCAGCCGGAGTGGCGGTTCCTCCCGAAGCGGACCGGACAGCCGCATGCGCCTGCGGCGTACCGGTGCCTCCGAACATGCGTTGTCTTCACGCTGCTTGTCGGCCCAGCACATTCCAACCATCACTCACCTCCACTCACCTGCTCATCCACCGTCGGATCCCGTCAGCCCCTCCGAGGCAGCAGCACCCGAGACAGAACCACCCCGAACCAGAACCACCCCGAGGAACACCGAACGTGAACACCACCCCCGCCCCTGATGGCCGCGCCACCACGCACCCGCACAACTCCTCCGCCACCGTCCCCTCTCCGCAGCGCCCCCTTCGACCTCACCACACCCCGTCCCAGGGCGGCCCGCCTGAACGAGAACGCTTGGGTGGCATCACCGCCGACCTCCTCGATCACCCCGACCCACACACCGTGGCCGAAGCCGCGACCGTGGAGAACCTGCTGCGCTGCTGGGTCCGTGAGGCGGGCTTCCCCGCGCCCGACGACGGCACCCTCCGCGTTCCCCTCCCCGCCAGCGGCGTCACCCTCCTCGTCCCCGTCCGCTATTGGTCCCCGACCGGGTGGCACCGCTTCGGCCTCCCTCGTTTCGCCGGCGCCCCGGAACAGGCCCCGCCGGCCGACGCGGTCACCGTCGCAGCGCTGCTGACCCGCGAGTCGGAGACAGCGCACACCGCCGCCTCGGGCACCGAGCTCACCGCCCGCGTCGCCGATTCGGTCCGCCGCACCGCCACCTTCGTCCGCGAGCGTCGCAAATACCCGGACGACGGCCCGGATCTCTTCCTCACCGCCGAACAGGCACTCGTCCTCGGCCACCCACTGCACCCGGCCCCGAAGAGCCGCGAAGGCCTCTCCGAAGCCGAAGGTGCCTCCTACTCACCCGAGTTGCGTGGCTCCTTCCCCCTGCATTGGCTCGCCGTCGATCCCTCCGTCCTCGCCGCGGACTCGGCCTGGACCGAACGCGGTCGTCCCGTCACCGCCCCTCAGCTCACCCGCCGCCTGGCCGGCCCCGACCTGCGGTTGCCCGATGGCCACGCGGCCCTGCCGCTGCACCCCTGGCAACTCCGTGAGGTCCGGCACCGCCCCGAAACCGCCGCGCTGTTCGATGCCGGACTGCTCCATGACCTGGGTGCCCATGGCCTCGCGTGGCATCCGACCTCCTCCGTCCGCACGGTCCATCGCTCCGGTGCCCCCGCCATGCTCAAGCTCTCGCTGGGCCTGCGCATCACCAACTCCCGCCGTGAGAACCTCCGCAAAGAACTCCACCGTGGGGTCGAGGTGCACCGGCTGCTCCGTGCGGGTCTGTCCACGGAGTGGCAGGCGGTCCACCCTGCGTTCGACATCATCCGCGACCCTGCTTGGCTCGCCGTCGATGTGCCGGACGGCCGCCCCGCACCGGGCCTCGACGTGGTGATCCGGCACAACCCGTTCCTTCCGTCGAGCGACGTCTCCTGCATCGCCGGTCTGGTCTCCCCCCGTCCCCGAGCCCGTCCTGGTGCCACGGATGGTCGCCCGGAGACCCACCGCCCGGAGATCCACTGCCCGGAGATCCACTGCCCGGACCAGGACCGTCCGGACGCGGACCGACTGGATGCGGACGGCTTGGCAACGGACCAGGCGGACACGGACCGCTCTGTCTGGCGGTCCCGGCTCTCCGAGATCGTCACCCGTCTCGCCGCCCGGACCGGCCGCCCCCGGGGAGCCGTCGCCGCTGAGTGGTTCCTGCGCTACCTCGAACAGGTCGTCCGCCCAGTGCTGTGGCTCGACGGCGAGGCAGGGATCGCGCTGGAGGCGCACCAGCAGAACACCTTGGTCCTGCTGGACACCGACGGCTGGCCCGTAGGCGGTCGCTATCGCGACAACCAGGGCTACTACTTCCGCAAGTCCCGACGCGCGGAGCTCGAGGCCCGGCTGCCCGGTATCGGCGAGCACAGCGACACCTTCGTCTCCGACGAGGTCACTGACGAGCGCTTCGCCTACTACCTGGCGATCAACAACGTCCTCGGCCTCATCGGCGCCTTCGGCTCCCAGCGTCTGGCCGACGAACGGCTGCTGCTCGCGGCCTTCCGCCGCTTCCTCACCGACGCGGCCTCCGGACCCACCCGACTGCGCACCACCCTCCCCGGCCGCTTGCTCGACTCACCCGTCCTGCGCTGCAAGGCCAATCTGCTGACCCGTGTGCACGGCCTGGACGAACTCGTCGGCCCGGTCGACACCCAGTCCGTCTACGTCGCCATCGCCAACCCCCTTCACACCTGAGGAACATGACCCACCCCGCCTCCTGAGAGGAGCGCCCCGTGTCTCCCACCGACGCGCGTGCCAACGCGCATTCCGCCCGCTTCGCCGACATCGGCATCCGTACCGGCACCTGTCCGGACCCCACCGCGGACAGCGACGCCCGGGGCACCGGTTGTGGCGCCGGCAACGAGGACACGCTGGATCTGCGTCTGCCCGAGGAACTCCTGGCCCTCCTCAAGACCGACAGCCCAGGCTCAGTCGGAGTCGGAGTCGGAGTCGGAGTCGGAGTCGGAGCCGGGTGCCAGAGCTGGAACGTCGGCACCGCCTCGCCCGCCTCACCAGCCTCGCTCGACCAGACAGACGGTGACCTGCTCGGCGGCATCGCCGACTGGGGACCGATCACCACCCCAGCAGGCGTGTTTCAACTCGTCCCCGTAAGCGTCGAGCGGGACGCCCCGCTCGTCTGCCGTTGGATGAACGACCCCGCCGTCACCGCGTTCTGGGAGCTGGCCGGGCCCCAGAACGTGACGGAGGACCATCTGCGATCCCAGCTCACCGGGGACGGGCGCAGCATGCCCTGCCTCGGGATGCTGGAGGGCAACCCGATGAGCTACTGGGAGATCTACCGGGCAGACCTCGATCCGCTGGCCCGCCACTATCCAGCCAGACCGCACGACACCGGTATCCACCTCCTCATCGGCGCCGTCACCGATCGCGGGCGCGGTCTCGGCAGCACCCTGGTGAAAGCTGTCGCCGATCTCGCCCTCGACAAGCGACCGACCTGTGCCCGCGTCGTCGCGGAACCCGACCTTCGCAACATCCCGTCCGTCACCGCCTTTCTGAGTGCAGGCTTCCGTTTCTCCGCAGAGGTGGACCTGCCCGCCAAGCGGGCAGCCCTCATGATCCGAGACCGGTCCCTGCGTGATCTGCTGTAGCTGTTCGTAATTGCGTAATCACTTTTGGTACACCGCTCGTGCCGGACCGGTTCCCACTCGGCGAGAAGTTTTCTGCGACACCACCGGATCCCATGACTCCCACCTCGCCCCCCGGAGTGGTCCCGGTCACTTGTCGCCAGTGGTGGATCCGACTCGGTACCGGCTGGATCAGACCCGGTCCGAAGCGAACCGATTCGAGCGGGCCCTGTGCCCATCCGCTACTTCGCCAGGGAGCTCCCGGTCTTGATCCCGTTCGTCGTCACCGCCTTGATCACCCCGATGTCAGTGCCGGGCCGTAGGGTGGTCGCGCTATGACGAAGCCCTCACTCCCCGAACTCCTGCATGCTGCCGTCACTGCCGTCGGCGGTGCGGAGCGCCCTGGCCAGGTGACGATGGCCGAATCCGTCGCGGACGCCATCGACGACAGTTCCCATCTGCTCGTGCAGGCCGGCACCGGTACCGGAAAGTCGCTGGGCTATCTCGTGCCCGCGCTCGCACACGGAGAACGGGTCGTCGTCGCGACGGCGACCCTGGCCCTCCAGAGACAGCTGGTGGAGCGCGACCTGCCGCGCACGGTCGATGCACTGCATCCGCTGCTGCGGCGCCGCCCGGAGTTCGCGATGCTCAAGGGCCGGTCGAACTACCTGTGTCTGCACCGGCTGCACGAGGGAGTTCCGCAGGACGAGGAGGAGGGACTCTTCGACCAGTTCGAGGCAGCCGCCCCCACCAGCAAGCTGGGCCAGGATCTGCTCCGGCTGCGGGACTGGTCGCAGGACACCGAGACCGGTGACCGCGACGACCTGACTCCGGGCGTCTCCGATCGCGCCTGGGCACAGATCTCCGTGTCCTCCCGCGAGTGTCTGGGCGCCACCAAGTGCGCCTACGGAGCCGAGTGCTTCGCCGAGATGGCCCGTGAGCGTGCCAAGCTCGCCGAGGTCGTCGTCACCAACCACGCGCTGCTCGCGATCGACGCCATCGAAGGCGCCCCCGTCCTCCCGCCGCACGAGGTATTGATCGTCGACGAGGCGCACGAGCTGGTCTCCCGGGTCACCGGCGTCGCCACCGGTGAGCTCACCTCCGGACAGGTCAACCGAGCGGTCCGCCGTGCCGCGAAACTCGTCAACGAAAAGGCCGCCGACCAGCTCCAGACCGCCGCCGAGGGCTTCGAACGGCTGATGGAGCTCGCCCTGCCCGGTCGGCTCGAGGAGATCCCGGAGGATCTCGGGTATGCGCTCATGGCGCTGCGCGACGCCGCCCGCACGGTCATCTCCGCGATCGGCGCGACCCGCGACAAGTCGGTCCAGGACGAGGACGCGGTCCGCAAACAGGCCCTGGCCTCCGTTGAGTCGGTGCACGACGTGGCGGAGCGGATCGCGAACGGCTCGGAGTGGGACGTCGTCTGGTACGAACGGCATGACCGTTTCGGAGCCTCCTTGCGGGTGGCACCCATGTCGGTCTCGGGCCTGCTGCGGGAGAAGTTGTTCGCGGACCGCTCAGTGGTTCTGACCTCGGCGACGCTGAAGCTGGGCGGTGACTTCAACGGCGTGGGCGCGTCCCTGGGGCTCGCCCCGGAGGGGACCGAGGGCGAGGACCTGCCGAAGTGGAAGGGGCTCGACGTGGGTTCGCCCTTCGACTACCCCAGGCAGGGCATCCTCTACGTCGCCAAGCACCTGTCGCGCCCCGCGCGCGACGGCGACCGCGCGGACATGCTCGACGAACTGACCGAGCTCATCCAGGCGGCAGGCGGCCGAACCCTGGGCCTGTTCTCCTCCATGAGGGCCGCCCAGTTGGCCGCGGAGGAACTGCGGTCCCGCATTCCGGAGTTCCCGATCCTCCTCCAGGGCGAGGAGACCCTCGGCGAGCTGATCAAGAACTTTGCCGCCGACCCGAAGACCTGCCTCTTCGGCACGCTGTCGCTCTGGCAGGGCGTCGATGTCCCCGGCCCCAGCTGTCAGCTGGTCGTCATGGACAAGATTCCGTTCCCACGCCCCGACGACCCTCTGATGAGCGCGCGTCAGAAGGCGGTGGAAGAGGCCGGCGGCAACGGTTTCATGGCGGTGGCGGCCACCCACGCTGCCCTGCTCATGGCCCAGGGCGCCGGCCGCCTGGTCCGCGCCACGGGAGACCGTGGCGTCGTCGCCGTACTGGACCAGCGGCTGGCCACCGCGCGGTACGGCAGCTATCTGAAGGCGTCCCTGCCGGACTTCTGGTACACCACGGACCGCAACCAGGTCCGCAGATCGCTCACGGCGATCGACGCCGCGGCGAAGGCGATCGAGGCGGCGGAGCTCGTGGCCGAAGCCGAGAAGGCGCAGGTCGAAACCGAATGATCGTGGGTTGGTCTGTCCCGGTGCCTGGGACGGACCAACCCACGAGGAGTGCCTGACCGGTAGCGCAGCCATCCGTTACCGGAGCCGGACAGCGCAGGGCCCCGGAACCGGCGCAGGGGTTCCGGGGCCCGGTCGAATCGGCGAGGCCTGCTGCGGTGCTCAGACGCGCCGCAGAACTGCCACCACCTTGCCGAGGATGGTCGCGTCGTCGCCGGGGATGGGCTCGTACGCGGAGTTGTGGGGGAGGAGCCAGACGTGGCCGTCCTCGCGCTTGAAGCGCTTGACGGTGGCTTCGCCGTCGAGCATCGCGGCCACGATGTCGCCGTTCTCGGCGACGGGCTGGCGACGGACGGTGACCCAGTCACCGTCGCAGATCGCGGCCTCGATCATCGAGTCACCGACGACCTTGAGGACGAACAGCTCACCGTCGCCGACGAGCTGACGGGGAAGGGGGAACACGTCCTCGACGGATTCCTCGGCGAGGATCGGCCCACCGGCGGCGATGCGGCCGACCAGCGGGACGTACGACGCGGCGGGCTTGCCCGCGGTGTCCGTGGGCTGTGCCGACGTGCCCTGGTCGGAGCCGCGTACCTCGTACGCGCGCGGGCGATGCGGGTCGCGGCGCAGGAAGCCCTTGCGTTCCAATGCCATCAGCTGGTGTGCGACCGAGGAGGTGCTGGACAGGCCCACTGCCTGGCCGATCTCCCGCATGGACGGCGGGTAGCCGCGCCGCTGCACGGAGTCCCTGATGACCTCGATCACCCGTCGCTGCCGGTCTGTAAGTCCCGAGCTGTCTGCACGGATGCCTGGAGGCCGCCCCGGCAGGGAGCGCTTTTGTCCCTCGGGATTCGCGGCTTCGTTCATCGCATGCACCGGCTCGAGTCGGCCCTGGGAACGGTCCTGGGCAGTGATGGTGGCACTGTCTGCGGTCGTGGTCACGTCGGCCCCTCTCGATGGTCTCCCTGCTGGACAACGGTAGTTGCTTTCGAAAGGTTGCGCCAAACACACGTTCGAGTGAAAAATCGCGGAGGACCTGACGCGATCATGTGTCTGGGTGTATGGCTGACGCGCCGCCTACCGAACAAACGGGCCTACTGCTGTACTCTTCACCGCCGGTGGCGCCCTCACGGGTTGTCGCCCCAGTCTGCCACCCGGTGGCCCGTCAACCGGGTACCGGCTCCCATCTCTGCGGGAACCCCACGTCCCCTCCTTGTGGCGCCCACGGTATCTCCGCATGCGGCGCAGCGATACGGGTGCGCGTGGTGTTCGCCGGGAGCCGGGGCGGTCGTACGGCACAGGGTCATACATGCGCGACACGCGTGTACGGCGTGTATGCCGTGCCAATCCCTACATGTAGTGCTTGGATTGCTACAGCAGCCTAGAAGTTGTGGTCCCCCGGGTCTCCGTGCCCGCTGCGATCGCCTATGCTGGGGGCTGCTTCGAGGGGCCCATGGGGCTCAGCGAGGCTATTGAGTCTGCTGTGAGGAGGGTTGGGAGTTCATGCACTGCCCCTTCTGCAGGCACCCCGACAGCCGTGTCGTCGACAGTCGTACGACCGACGACGGCACGTCGATCCGCAGGCGCCGCCAGTGTCCGGACTGCTCCCGTCGTTTCACGACCGTGGAGACGTGCTCGCTGATGGTGGTCAAGCGGTCCGGAGTCACCGAGCCGTTCAGCCGTACCAAGGTCATCAACGGTGTGCGCAAGGCATGCCAGGGACGGCCTGTCACCGAGGACGCGCTCGCTCAGCTCGGCCAGCGGGTCGAGGAAGCGGTGCGGGCCACCGGGAGTGCCGAGTTGACCACCCATGACGTGGGGCTGGCCATACTCGGCCCGTTGCAGGAGCTCGATCTTGTCGCGTATCTGCGATTCGCCTCTGTCTACCGGGCGTTCGACTCGCTCGAGGACTTCGAGGCCGCGATCACGCAGCTGAGGGACGAGACGGGACCCTCCACCGCGGACGACGAGGACCGCGGAGAGGTTGTGGACGGCGAAGAGGCCGTCATGGGGAGCCAAGAAGACGATCGCGGGCCCGGAGGGACTGCTCAGGTCCCCGAGCCCGCCCGCGCCGCCGACTGATCGGCGGGCCGGACCGGGCCAAGCCCCCGGAACGGCCGGACGGCGGCGAACCAAGACCTGTTGCGGGCGGTAGCGAGTGGGTGCCCGCGACACCAGACAAAACACCGTGCCCACGGGAACATCGGGGCACTTCAGGGCGTTTTAGCCCGTACAGGGAGGCGGCATGACAGAGACGGCGAGCGGTCCGGCACGGAGTTCCCGCGCCAAGGGCACCAGGGCGACCAAGGGACTGCGTATCGAGCGCATCCACACCACCCCCGGCGTGCACCCGTACGACGAGGTGGCCTGGGAGCGCCGTGACGTCGTCATGACCAACTGGCGCGACGGCTCGGTCAACTTCGAGCAGCGCGGCGTCGAGTTCCCCGACTTCTGGTCGGTGAACGCGGTCAACATCGTCACCAGCAAGTACTTCCGGGGTGCCGTCGGCACTCCGCAGCGCGAGACCGGTCTCAGGCAGCTGATCGACCGCATCGTGAAGACGTACCGGAAGGCAGGCGAGGACCACAAGTACTTCACCTCGCCCGCCGACGCGGAGATCTTCGAGCACGAGCTGGCGTACGCCCTCCTGCACCAGATCTTCAGCTTCAACAGCCCCGTGTGGTTCAACGTGGGTACGCCCCAGCCGCAGCAGGTCTCGGCCTGCTTCATCCTGGCCGTCGACGACTCCATGGAGTCGATCCTCGACTGGTACAAGGAAGAGGGCATGATCTTCAAGGGCGGCTCCGGCGCCGGCCTGAACCTCTCCCGCATCCGCTCCTCCAAGGAACTGCTGTCCTCGGGCGGCAACGCCTCCGGTCCGGTCTCCTTCATGCGTGGTGCCGACGCCTCCGCAGGAACGATCAAGTCGGGTGGCGCCACGCGTCGCGCCGCCAAGATGGTCATCCTCGACGTCGACCACCCCGACATCGAGAACTTCATCGAGACCAAGGTGAAGGAGGAGGAGAAGATCCGCGCCCTGCGTGACGCGGGCTTCGACATGGATCTGGGCGGCGACGACATCACGTCCGTCCAGTACCAGAACGCCAACAACTCGGTCCGTGTGAACGACACGTTCATGAAGGCCGTGGAGACGGGCGGCAAGTTCGGCCTGACGTCCCGCATGACCGGCGAGGTCATCGAGGAGGTCGAGGCCAAGACCCTGTTCCGCAAGATGGCAGAGGCCGCCTGGGCCTGCGCCGACCCGGGCATCCAGTACGACGACACCATCAACCACTGGCACACCTGCCCGGAGTCCGGCCGCATCAACGGCTCGAACCCGTGCAGCGAGTACATGCACCTGGACAACACGTCCTGCAACCTCGCCTCGTTGAACCTGATGAAGTTCCTCAAGGACGACGGCAAGGGCCACCAGTCCTTCGAGGTCGAGCGCTTCGCGAAGGTCGTCGAGCTCGTCATCACCGCGATGGACATCTCCATCTGCTTCGCGGACTTCCCGACCCAGAAGATCGGCGAGAACACGCGCGCGTTCCGCCAGCTCGGCATCGGCTACGCCAACCTCGGCGCCCTGCTGATGGCGACCGGCCACGCGTACGACTCGGACGGCGGCCGCGCCCTCGCCGGCTCCATCACCTCCCTGATGACCGGCACGTCGTACAAGCGTTCCGCCGAACTCGCCGCGGTCGTCGGCCCGTACGACGGCTACGCGCGCAACGCGCAGCCGCATCTGCGCGTCATGAAGCAGCACTCTGACGAGAACACCAAGGCCGTCCGTATCGACGACCTGGACTCGCCGATCTGGGCCGCCGCCACGGAGGCCTGGCAGGACGTGGTCCGCCTCGGTGAGAAGAACGGATTCCGCAACGCGCAGGCGTCGGTCATCGCCCCGACCGGCACCATCGGTCTCGCGATGTCCTGCGACACCACCGGTCTTGAGCCCGACCTCGCCCTGGTCAAGTTCAAGAAGCTGGTCGGTGGCGGCTCCATGCAGATCGTCAACGGCACGGTCCCGCAGGCCCTGCGCCGCCTGGGCTACCAGGAGGAGCAGATCGAGGCGGTCGTCGCCCACATCGCCGAGAACGGCAACGTGATCGACGCCCCCGGCCTCAAGCACGAGCACTACGAGGTGTTCGACTGCGCCATGGGCGAGCGCTCCATCTCCGCGATGGGCCACGTCCGCATGATGGCCGCCATCCAGCCGTGGATCTCCGGCGCCCTGTCCAAGACGGTAAACCTGCCGGAGACGGCGACGGTCGAGGACGTCGAAGAGGTCTACTTCGAGGCCTGGAAGATGGGCGTCAAGGCGCTCGCCATCTACCGTGACAACTGCAAGGTCGGCCAGCCCCTCTCCGCCAAGACCAAGGAGAAGGAGAAGACGGAGGTCACGGCGAAGGCCGAGGAGACCATCCGCACCGCGGTCGAGAAGGTCGTCGAGTACCGTCCGGTCCGCAAGCGCCTCCCCAAGGGCCGTCCCGGCATCACGACGTCCTTCACGGTCGGCGGCGCCGAGGGCTACATGACGGCCAACTCCTACCCGGACGACGGTCTCGGCGAGGTCTTCCTGAAGATGTCCAAGCAGGGCTCCACCCTCGCGGGCATGATGGACGCCTTCTCCATCGCTGTCTCGGTGGGCCTCCAGTACGGCGTGCCGCTGGAGACGTACGTCTCGAAGTTCACCAACATGCGCTTCGAGCCGGCCGGTATGACGGACGACCCGGACGTGCGGATGGCGCAGTCGATCGTCGACTACATCTTCCGCCGCCTGGCGCTGGACTTCCTGCCCTTCGAGACGCGCTCCGCGCTCGGCATCCACTCCGCCGAAGAGCGTCAGCGCCACCTCGAGACCGGCTCCTACGAGCCGACCGAGGAGGAGGTCGACGTCGAGGTCGAGGGTCTGGCCCAGTCGGCGCCGCGCGCCCCTCAGGAGCTGAAGGCCGTCGTCACCCCGAAGGCCGAGGTCGTGGCGGCCGAGCCTGCCCCGAAGCAGGTCCACACCAGCGCTGAGCTGGTGGAGATGCAGCTGGGCATCCAGGCCGACGCCCCGCTGTGCTTCTCGTGCGGTACGAAGATGCAGCGGGCCGGTTCCTGCTACATCTGCGAGGGCTGCGGCTCGACCAGTGGTTGCAGCTGACATGAGCTAGCGGTCCAGGGCGGTGCAGTCGGACAACGACTGTGCCGCCCTCGGCTTTTGCGGTTTCTCCACGAGACGGTCACAGGCTAGGCTCCCCCAGCGCACGACCGGCGCGTACAGCAGGGTGGGGGACACGGGGAACATGGCCGAGCAGCAGATCGCCGACGCCGCAGAGAGTGTGGCGCAGCCCGAGAAGGGCCCCAGTGAGTGGGGTCAGGCCCTCGCCGCACTGGTGGTGGTCGGGGGGCTCGCGGCTCTCTTGTTGTCAGGGACCTTTCAGCAGAAGTCCAGCGACCCCGGGCCGGCCATGTGTGATGCCACGGATGACGCCAGGCCCTCGAAGCCCGTCTCCGGGGGGCAGTTGTGCACGGCGCTGAACCGGACCGACCTCCCCGCCCTCCTCGGCACCCCTACCGAGTCCGCGTTGAACGCCAGTGGCAACGAGAGCGCGAGCACCTGGGCCGACGGCACCAAGTCCGTCACACCCGAGGCGGAGGTCCAGCTGGCCACCTACTCCGTGAAGCTCTCTACGTCGGACGACGACGTTCCGGTGGCCGACATGGCCGCCTTCCTGGGGAGCACCGCGCAGGCCAGGACGATAGGCGGGCACCCGGCGGTCCTCTACTCGGACCGGACCATCGCACTGAAATTCAGCTTCGGCGGTGACAGCAAGATCGACACCGGTCCCGGCGGGATCGCCCGCAGCCTGCTGGTCGCCAAGGACATCAAGGACGGCGGCGGCTACTACGCAGTCTCCATATGGCGCCAGGACGACGTCGTGCCCGATGACGTCGCGTTGTTCCGGGTCGCCGAGACGGTGCTGCCGACGGTCCCCGGATGGACCGTCGGCTGACGCGTCACGCCCGGCCCATGGTCCTGGTGAAGGTCGCAGGGTCGTCGTCGAAACCGTTGATCCCGGGGTGGAAGTCCCAGCTGCCGGATTCCTGGCGTACGAACTCCCCGATGGTCGCGGCCGTCGCGCCGAGAACGCTGCCGAAGTCGTCCTCGGCCAGGACCGTGTAGCCCTCACGGATGCGCAGGGCCGGGTTGGCCACGCCGACGAAGGTGCGGTGCGCGGTGCGCTGCTGGATGACGGCGCCGACCACCACACGCGTGTACCGGGCGTCCAGCCGGTCGAGTTCGAGGGTCATCACCTCGTCCCAGCCGAAGCCCTTGCCGTCCTTGCTGTCCCGGTTGAGATAGATGGTGCCGTCGGGGGACCGGCTGTCGAAGTGCACCACATAGGCGGGATCGCCGTACGGATCGCCCGCCACGTAGGTCGCGGCGACGATGTCCAGGTCCGTGTCCGGCTGCCCCGTCGGACTCGGATCCCACTTGAGTGCGACTTCGACCTTGCGGATCCCCTTGTTGATCGCGCTCACAAGATGTCCCTTCCCCCTGTGTCCACGGCCCGAACTGCCGGTCAGGCAAGACCGGTTGTCCATCCTGCCACGCGGGTCTGTCACTTGCGGGTCACCTATGCCGTCGAGCGTGACCGCCGCCACGCTCCGTGGCCTTACGATGGCGCGGTGCTGGTCAAGTGGATTCGCTGCACCGTGGTGGACCGCCGCGGCTTCGAGCGGGGGCAGCGAAAGTGGGCGGGGCTTCTGGGGGAGCCGGGGTTTCGGGGACAGGGCGGAGGCTGGAGCCGGGGGCGGCAGGGTGTGGCGCACATCTTCTCCTTCTGGGAGAGCCGTTCCTTCTACGACTCCTTCATGGCGCGTTCCCACGACCGGCTGGCGGTGGCGCAGTCAGGCACGTTCAAGGACATCCAGGTCAAGCTGTTCGACTACCGCTTCGATGTGAAGACAGGCTTCGAGCCCCGCTTCACCGACACCGACCTGGTCCGGTTCGCCCACTGCCGTGTCCACGAGGAGCGTGCGGAGCACTTCGCGCTGATGCAGGAGAAGGTCTGGAACCCTGCCATGGCCGGTTCGCCCGGCATGATCCGCGGACTGTTCGGCGAGGCTCCCGGGCATGAGTTCCTGGTGCTCTCCATGTGGCGGTCGGCCGCTGAGCACGGCAAATACCGCACCGAACGGGTGGAACGGCTCGCCCTGCGCGCCCAGACGGAGGCCGACGTCGCCGCCCTCACAGGCGACATCGTGGACCTCGAACCGGCCTGGACGGTTTGAAATCCGAACTCGGTACAGGTGCTCCCCTATGTGCCTCGTGGTGCAGAAACTGTGTGACCTACGCCGTATGGAGCCCCTACGAGTGCTCGATCCGGGCTCACTCGATCTAGGGTTTTGGCATGGCACGACCACGGCGCATCGTCCTTGTCCGGCACGGGGAGTCAACGGGCAATGTTGATGACACCGTGTATGAACGCGAACCCGACCACGCCCTGGCCCTGACGGAGCAGGGCTGGAAGCAGGCCGAGGAGACCGGTAAGCGGCTCCGCGAGGTCTTCGGCCGCGAACGCGTCAGCGTGTACGTCTCCCCGTACCGCCGCACGCACGAGACACTTCGGGCCTTCCACCTGGACCCCGATCTCATACGGGCGCGCGAGGAGCCACGCCTGCGGGAGCAGGACTGGGGAAACTGGCAGGACCGCGACGACGTACGCCTCCAGAAGACCTACCGGGATGCCTACGGGCACTTCTTCTACAGGTTTGCGCAGGGCGAGTCCGGGGCCGACGTGTACGACCGGGTCGGCGGCTTCCTGGAGAGCCTGTTCCGGAGCTTCGAGGCGCCCGACCATCCGCCGAACGTCCTGATCGTGACGCACGGCCTGGCCATGCGGCTGTTCTGCATGCGCTGGTTCCACTGGACGGTCGCGGAATTCGAGTCGCTGGCGAACCCGGGGAACGCGGAGATGCGGATGCTCGTTCTCGGGGACGACGACAAGTACGCACTGGACCGGCCGTTCCAACGCTGGCGAGATCCGGAACCGTACGGGATCACCGACTAGGGTGGCAGACCGATGACCGCTGACTCCTCTCCCGACGGGCGCCTGGAGCGTGCCCTGGCCAGCCTGCGGGGTCTGGCCGTGGGAGACGCGCTGGGCTCGCAGTTCTTCGTGCCGGTGAACTACCCGCTGCTGAAGGACCGTGAGCTGCCGCCCGGCCGCTGGCAGTGGACGGACGACACCGAGATGGCGTGCTCCGTGGTGGCCGTCCTGGGCACCCACCACCGCATCGACCAGGACGCGCTGGCCCACTCGTTCGCCGATCACCACGACTTCGACCGGGGCTACGGCCCCGCCGTGAACCGTCTGCTGCGGCTGGTCCGGGAGGGCGGCGACTGGCGCGAGCTCGCCGCGGCCCTCTTCAACGGGCAGGGGTCCTGGGGTAACGGCGCCGCGATGCGGATCGCGCCTCTTGGGGCCTACTACGCCGACGACCCGGAGCAGGCGACCCACCAGGCGGAGATCTCGGCGTATCCCACGCACCAGCACCGTGAGGCCGTCGTCGGGGCCATGGCCGTCGCCGCGGCTGCCGCGCTGGCCGCCGGTCCCGATGGCCCGCCCAGCCCCGGAGCGCTTCTCGACCGCGTCATCGCGCTCGTCCCGAAGAGTGCCGTCGGGGCAGGCCTGCGGAGGGCCCGGGACATGCTGGACTACGGCGATGCCTCCACCGTGGCGGCCGTTCTGGGTTGCGGGCGCCGGACGACGGCCCACGACACCGTGCCTTTCGCACTCTGGTCGGCCGCCCGGTCCCTCGGCGACTATGAAGCGGCGTTCTGGACGACCGCCCAGGTCGGCGGAGACGTGGACACTACCTGCGCCATCGTGGGCGGTGTGATCGCCGCGGGCAAGGCCGGGACGCCGCCCGCCGAGTGGGTGGAGCGGACCGAGGCCTTTCCCGAATGGCTGCGAGTGCCGGCTTAAGGGCCTCCACGACCGTGCCGTAGGAACTCTCCGTGTATGCCGGGAACTGTGCGTGACCGTCTGCTCGTTGTCGTGGCAGTTGCCGTACGACGCATGAGCTGAGCTGGTGCACGCGCAGAAGCCACGTGGGAGGCGGGAGGTGTGGTCATGGGGTTGGGGTGGGTGGTCGTGTTCGTTGTGTCGCTGTCGCTGTTCTCTGTGCGGATGGCCGGGTCGTCGATCTCGTGGCCGGTTCCCCTGACCGGGCCCAGCCGTCCGCAACTCGTCTTGAGCCCTGCCGGATCAGCCGAGACCCGGACCGGCCGTGCCGGCGAGCGCATCCAGGTCGCTCTTGCGGACCTTGATCACCAACCCGGCGCTGACCAGGGCGAGCACGGCCATCGCGGCAGCCGCGACGAAGCCCGTCGAGATGCCCTGAGCGAGCACTTCGTGACCCCACGGAGCAGGGAGCTGGTGCGTCTTGGCGAACTCCGCCTTCTGCTCCGCCGAACCGTCGGCCATGAAATGCGGCAGCTGCTTCTCCGCCTCGTCCTTGCTGGCCGATCCGAACACCGTCGTCAGAATGGACAGGCCGAGCGAACCGCCCACCTGCTGCGTGGTGTTGAGCAGTCCGGAGGCGGCGCCCGCCTCGTGCGGGGCGACGCCGGAGACCGCCGTGATCGTCAGTGTCACGAAGTTCAGGCCCATGCCGAAACCGAAGATCAGCATGGGGCCCAGTACCCCGCCGACGTAGGAGCTGTCGGAGCTGATGAGCGCCTGCCAGGCGAGCCCGATCATCGCGAGCGCAGAACCCGTGAGCATGAACGGCTTGGGGCCGAACACCGGAAGGAACCGCTGCGACAGACCCGCGCCCAGCGCGATCACGACGGTGACGGGCAGGAAGGCGAGGCCGGCCTGGATCGGGCTGTAGTCCAGCACGTTCTGCACGAAGAGCACGATGTAGAAGAACATGCCGAACATCGCGGCAGCCAGGCTCAGCATGATCACGTAGGTGCCCGAGCGGTTACGGTCGGCGAACATCCGCAGGGGAGTGATCGGCTCCTTGGCGCGCGATTCGATGAACGCGAAGGCGAGCAGAAGTACCACGGCGATGCCGAAGGATCCGATCGTCAGGCTGTCCTGCCAGCCCTCGTCGGCGGCCCGGATGAAGCCGTAGACGAGCAGGGCCATGCCGCTGGTGGAGGTCAGGGCGCCCGCGATGTCGAAACGGCCGGTGTGTCGCTCGGACTCGCTGATGTACAGCGGGGCCAGTACCGCGATCAGTACACCGATCGGCACGTTGACGAAGAGCACCCACCGCCAGTCGAGCCATTCGGTGAGCATGCCTCCTGCCAGCAGGCCGATGGCGCCACCGCCCGCGGAGACGGCGGCGAAGACACCGAAGGCCCGGTTCCGCTCGGGCCCTTCGGGGAACGTGGTGGTGATCAGCGCCAGCGAGGTGGGCGAAGCGATCGCGCCGCCCATGCCCTGGAGGACGCGTGCGGCCAGCAACTGCCAGGGCTCCTGGGCGAGTCCGCCGAGCAGCGAGGCGAACGTGAACAGCAGGATTCCGGTCATGAAGACCCGGCGACGCCCGAGGATGTCACCTGCCCGGCCGCCCAGAAGCAGCAGCCCGCCGAAGGTGAGCGTGTAGGCACTGACGACCCAGGTGAGGTCGGTGGTGCTGAACTTGAGCGCGTCTTGAATGTGCGGCAGTGCGATGTTCACAATCGTCGCGTCGAGGACCACCATGAGTTGGCAGGCCGCGATGACAGCGAGCGCGATGCCGGGGTGCCCTTCCCGGCGGGCCGCACCCGGTTTCTGATCTTTGATCAACTGAGAGGTAGTCACTATGGGTCCCCCACAAGCCTGTTAGTGAACGGTTGCGTTCACTGTTGCGTCCACGGTAGTGAGTCCTCAGTAGTGAACGCAAGCGTTCACTTAAGATTGATAGTGCGTGGCGTATCCCCCTATGTCGCCGCGCGACGTCCCTTCCGTCCCCGGAATTCCCGCTTCCCTGTTCGCTGGAGACACTCAGATGGTTACCTCGCGGTGGTCGGCCGCCCCCGCCCGGACGACAGCCCTCCGTCGGCGCGGCGCAGTGCTGGAGCGCGCCATCCTCGATGCCGCGCTGGAACAGCTCAGTACGGTCGGCTGGAACGGCCTCACGATGGAAGGTGTCGCCGCTGGAGCCCAGACGGGCAAGGCTGCGGTCTATCGCCGATGGCCGTCGAAGGAGGACCTCGTCGCGGATGCCCTTCGGGCCGGACTGCCGCGTTTCGAGGAGATGCCCGACCTCGGCGGTGTGCGCGAGGATCTGCTCGAACTGTGCCGACTGGCGCGCGATGCGATGTTCTCGCGCCCCGGTTTCGCGCTGCGCTCGGTCATTCACGAATGCGATCAGAATCAGGCGGAGCGCTTCCATGCGGTGATCTTCAACGGGGTCGTGGAGCCAAGTGTCAAACTGCTGCGCGAGATCGTCACCCGAGGTATTGCGCGGGGGGAGGTGCGGCCTGACGCGGCGAACGACTATGTGTTCGATGCCATTCCCGCCATGATGATGTACCGCTCCAAGATGCGCGGCAGCGAATGGAGTGACGGGGATGTCGAGGAAATGATCGACCAGTTCATGCTGCCGCTGCTGCGGCCGGCCGGTCCGTGATCGCTGATCATGGGCGTCCCGGCGCCGCCCGGGGAAACCATGGTGTCGCCGGGTGATCCCGGCGGCGTAGGCTATGGGCGCCATGCCGTACGAACCGCCTACTCACGCTGTCGAGCGCTCCCTCCGCGCGACCACCGGAGCGAAGATCATTGCCGGTGTCGACGAGGTGGGGCGAGGTGCCTGGGCCGGCCCTGTCACCGTCTGTGCGGCGGTCACCGGACTGCGCCGACCGCCCCAAGGCCTCACCGACTCCAAACTGCTCAGCGTCAAACGCCGCACCGAACTCGCCGCGGAACTGCGGACGTGGGTGACGTCGTACGCCCTGGGGCACGCGAGTCCGGAGGAGATCGACGACCTGGGGATGACGGCCGCTCTGCGGATCGCCGCCGTGCGCGCCCTGGAGACCCTTCCGGTCCGCCCCGACGCGGTGATCCTCGACGGGAAGCACGACTACCTCGGGGCACCGTGGAAGGTCAGGACCGTCATCAAGGGCGACCAGTCCTGTGTGGCGGTCGCGGCAGCCTCGGTGATCGCCAAGGTTCAGCGCGACAAAATGATGGCCGAACTGGGTATCGACCATGCAGACTTCGCTTTTGCGGCCAACGCCGGGTATCCATCACCCGTGCACAAGGCCGCCCTGGAGGTTCGGGGTCCCACCCCGTACCACCGGTTGTCGTGGGCGTATCTTGATGGGCTGCCCCAGTGGCAGCACCTCAAGAAGGCCCGCAGTTGGGCGAACGGAAGCGCTCCGAAGATCGAGGGTCAGCTCGGCTTCGACTTCTGACGATTCCGCTCGCACTGATGTGCCACCCGCTGACGCGAGCCGCACGAACGTTTGATAGACATCAGCCCATGCCTCTCATTCCCGAGGAGCCTCAGATTCACGAGAGCGCCCAGGGTCCCCGCGCCACGACGGCCAGCGGCCGCACCGCGCCGACCCCCCGTCCCGTACCCGGTCCCCGTCCCGTGGCTCCGCCGCGTCCCGGTCGTCCCGGCCCCCTGCTGCCCGCGCCGCCGGTGCAGCGGACGCCGCACGACGTTGCCGGGGTCAAGCCCGGGCTGCCGGGTCCCGCTGCCTCGGCAGCCCCCACTGCCCCCGCCACCTCCGTTCCGGCTACGGCTCAGGCGTCGGTGACTCCGCAGATCCAGCTCATCCCGGCCTCGGCCGCCGGTGCGCTCGACGCTGCCGAGGAAGCCGTCGACCTGCTGCTGGAGTCGGGCCGCGCCCCCGGTGACGTGCTGGTGATCACCACCGGCGCACACCATCCGTGGGCCGCCCACGAACTGTCCTTCGGTGAAGCCGCCTACTGGGCGCAGCACGATGCCGGTGACGACGTGTTCTACACGGACGCCACTACGGCCTCGCGTGCCGCGACGCGCCCCGTGGTCGTGGTCGCCGTCAACGGCGATTCCGCCGCTGTCGCCGACGCGCTGCCTCTCGCCCGCGCGCGAGCCGGCGCCCTGTTGATCGTCTGTGGCGAACCGCAGCAGGTCAACTCGGTACTGGGCGCCGGAGTCTGAGCCAGATCCGGTCCGTTCGGGGGGACGCCGGGGGGTGATGAAAAGGTGCCGCATGCGCGGCACCTGCTCGGCGAGATTTCCGGCATGCCTGCGTCCACAGGGCCGAGTGCATGGCTCGCTTCACACCCTGCCCCTCCCGGGAACGCGCGCCCGGTGCGCCGTGCAGCCGTGGGCCGTACGTCGGGGACGTACGGCCGCAGAACGGCGACCTGGGACGCCCTCGGATCCTCAGCGGGCCGCCGCGCGGCGCAGGACCTCCGAGGCGACGCCACCTGTACGCGGCAGCAAGGGCGGCGACTCGGACGTGGCGAAGGGCTCCGGCGCGGAGTCGGCGTTCGGCCGGCGACCTCCGCGTCCCTCGCCGAGGACCTGCCAGCCGTCGCGCGTCAACGTGATGTACGCCCCGCAGCGCAGCCCGTGCAGGGTGCAGGCATCACGCAGACCCCACATCCACGCGCCGTCCTCCTCCGTCCAACGCGCGTCGCCCTCACGGCAGTAGAGCAGCACAGCGGTACGCACAGGGGTGCGGCGCCGCAGATCGTGCGGGATCACCCGGCGCAGCTGGGCGAGCAGGATGTTCCGGAACATCCAGCCGTCGGCCGGTGCCGGACGGCGCGTGAACGAGGCGCTCGCCCGCAATCGTTCGTCCGGGTCGAGGACCGCCACGATCGCGGTCGCCGGCTTGGGACGGTGCCGTGAGTGCAGCCCGCTGACGACCTCGCGCGGATTGCGCAGCAGCGGGATGCCGGCCTCGGCCCACTCCGAGGGTTCGAGCAGACGGGCCATAGGGTTGACGGATGCGGCGGACAGGTCGGCTGACGACATGGACGACGCGGAGGACGGAGCGAATCCGAAGGTCACGGTCCTCCCTTCGGCTACGCGCCCATACTGCGGGCGGGGTCGGATTCGGGGGAGCGCGCACCGCAGCAGAGCCCTACCGGTCCACGGACGAGCCGTGCGGGGAGCGGACCTCAATTCTTCCTGTCGAACTTGGTTGCGGCAACGAGCAATTGGGCCCGGCGACCCGAATCGGATGGTTGGTGGCATATATCCCTACCCAGTGTTTTACCGGGCGATGCCTGGGGCCTCCGAGCCCGGTCCCTCATCCTTTGAATCGGTACGCGCGCGTGGAGTAGTACCGCTGCTGTTGCTGTCAGGCGGTCACTGGGTGTTGCCTCTGGTGCGGCTGTACGAGGCGGAGAGGCGCCGGAGGCCGTCTACGTGAGGACCCAGGGAGCGGGATACGGCGATCTCTGCTGTCGCCGGCGTGGGATATCTGGGGCTCGGGAGTCGACACCAGGTCTGCGGGTTCGCGCGGTGTCAGTGCTGTGGGGTTGCATGGAGGCATGAGCGACTTGGATTTGCGTGCCGAGGCTGATGCTGTGCTGGCCCGTCTGGTGGGGGACGGGGAAGGCGGGGCGCGTCTGCGTGAGGATCAGTGGCAGGCGATCGAGGCGCTGGTGGTGGGGCATCGGCGTGCGTTGGTGGTGCAGCGGACGGGGTGGGGGAAGTCTGCCGTGTACTTCGTCGCCACGTCGCTGCTGCGGCGGCGGGGCGCGGGTCCGACGGTGATCATCTCGCCGTTGCTGGCGTTGATGCGCAACCAGGTGGAATCGGCGGCGCGGGCGGGCATCGCCGCGCGGACGATCAATTCGGCCAACCCCGAGGAGTGGGACGCGATCCAGGCCGAGGTCGCGGCGGGGACCGTTGACGTCCTGCTGGTGAGTCCGGAGCGCTTGAACTCGCCTGATTTCCGTGAGGCGGTGCTGCCGCGGCTGGCGGCGACGACCGGCCTGCTGGTGGTCGACGAGGCGCACTGCATCTCGGACTGGGGGCATGACTTCCGGCCCGACTACCGACGATTGCGCACGATGCTGGTGGAGTTGCCCGCGGGTGTGCCGGTGCTGGCCACGACGGCGACCGCTAACGCGCGAGTGACTGCGGATGTGGCCGAGCAGCTGGGTACCGGGGGCGGTGAGGCCCTGGTCCTGCGAGGTCCGCTGGACCGGGAGAGCCTGCGCCTGGGGGTGCTGCAACTGCCGGACGCGGCGCACCGGCTGGCGTGGCTGGGGGAGCGGCTGGGGGATCTGCCGGGTTCAGGGATCATCTACACGTTGACGGTGGCGGCGGCTGAGGAGGTCGCGGCGTTCCTGCGGCAGTGCGGGTACCCGGTGGCCTCCTACACGGGAAAGACGGAGAACGCCGACCGGTTGCAGGCGGAGGAGGACCTGCTCGCCAACCGGGTCAAGGCATTGGTCGCCACTTCCGCGCTGGGGATGGGCTTCGACAAGCCGGACCTGGGATTCGTCGTACATCTGGGGTCGCCCTCGTCCCCGATCGCCTATTACCAGCAGGTGGGGCGTGCGGGACGTGGTGTGGACCACGCGGACGTACTGCTGCTGCCCGGTCGGGAGGACGAGGCGATCTGGGCGTACTTCGCCTCGGTGGGCTTCCCGCCGGAGGAGCAGGTGCGGCGCACGCTGGCGGTCCTGGAGGAGGCGGGTCGTCCGCTGTCGCTGCCGGCGCTGGAACCGTTGGTCGATCTTCGGCGCTCGCGCCTGGAGACGATGTTGAAGGTCCTGGACGTGGACGGGGCGGTCAAGCGGGTGAAGGGTGGCTGGACCGCCACCGGGCAGCCGTGGGCGTACGACGCGGAGCGGTATGCCTGGGTCGCGAAGCAGCGGGAGGCGGAGCAGCAGGCCATGCGGGACTACGTGGCGACCACGGGGTGCCGCATGGAGTTCCTGCAGCGGCAGCTCGACGACGAGAAGGCGGCCCCCTGTGGTCGTTGCGACCGCTGCGCCGGACCCTGGCTCGATCCCGCCGTCACCCCCGGCGCCCTCGCGGGCGCGGCCGGCGAGCTGGGCCGGCCGGGGGTCGAGGTCGACCCGCGTCGCATGTGGCCCACGGGCATGCCGGCCGTCGGCGTCGACCTCAAGGGCCGTATCCCCGCCGGTCAGCAGGCAGCTGTGGGGCGGGCGCTGGGCAGGTTGTCGGACATCGGCTGGGGCAACCGTCTGCGTCCACTGCTGTCGGGGCAGGCGTCGGACGGGCCGGTCCCGGACGACGTGCTGGCGGCCGTGGTGACGGTGGTGGCCGACTGGGCGCGTTCACCGGGCGGCTGGGCCAGCGGTGCCCCCGACGCGGTGGCCCGGCCGGTGGGGATCGTCGCCATGCCGTCCCGCACCCGCCCGCACCTGGTCGCCTCGCTGGCCGAGGGAGTGGCCCGGGTCGGCAGGCTTCCGCTGCTGGGCAGCCTGGACTACACCCCGCAGGCTGACGAGCATGCGGCGCACCGCAGCAACTCCGCCCAGCGGCTGCGTGCCCTGGCCGCCTCCTTCACCGTGCCCGACGAACTCGCCGCTGCCCTGGCCAACACCTCCGGCCCGGTCCTGCTGATCGACGACTACACCGACTCCGGCTGGACCCTGGCCGTTGGCGCACGCCTGCTGAGTCAGGCCGGTGCCGACCGGGTGCTCCCGCTGGTGCTTGCCCTGGCCGGATAGACGTTGGGGTTTCTGTCTGAGCCGGATGGACGTTGGGGTTTCTGCCTGAGCCGGATGGACGTTCGCGGGCCTCAACTCCTCGACATCCTGGGGAGCTTCAGGGTGGCGGCTGTCGAGCCGGAGCCGCACTCCGTGAACGGCTCGATGCGGGAGGGGCCGTCTGGCTGGAAGGGGCGGCCCGGCCCGGCCCGGCCTGCGGGAGGCTCGGTGAGCGGATCGGCGATGGCCACAGCTCATCCCGTCGGCGGCCTCGCCCAACTCCGCCTTGCTCGTGTCTGTCATGCCTCCATGCAAACAGGCGCCCCCGACAACGGGGCGCCGCGTTGGCCGACCTGTGGATGAAGGAATGTCGGTTGTCGTGGACCTGGTCGAACTTATCCACAGGGTCAACCGGAACATCGTGATCCGCGAGATCGTCTGCACATGACGAATCACAGCGAAACGACCGGATCCGCAGCAAACGGCAACGACGGAGGACGGGACAGCGATGGACAGCGCGGCGGCGGACGGGACGGTGAAGGCTCAGGGATCGGTGACCGCGTCGGAATCGACGCACACGGCGCTGAACACCAGGTCACCCTGCGGACCCCGGGCGAACTGGCAGACGCCCTGCCGTACTTGCTGGGGTACCGGCCCGAAGACAGCATCGTCCTGGTCGCCCTGCACGACCGGGGCGGTCGTGGCCGGTTCGGTGGGCGGGCCCGGCTCGGCATTCCCGCGAACAAGGACGACTGGCCTGCCGTGGCCCGGCAGTTGGCCCACGGACTGATCACCGGCAGCGAGCGCAGGGGCGCCCACCCCGAGCAGATGGTCGCGTACCTCTGCCAGGAACCGGCGGCTGGTGAGACCGGACGGCAGATCACGGACAGGCTCGCCCCGCTCGCCGCGCTGCTGCGCACCGAGTGCGGTCGACTCGACGTTCCCGTGATCGAGGCACTGTGCATCTCCGACGGCCGCTATTGGTCGTACTGTTGCCCGAGCGAGGCATGCTGCCCTGCGGAGGGACTCCCGATGGGTCTACCCGGTACCTCGGTACTCGCCGCCGCGGCCACGTATGCCGGGCTACAGGTGCGCGGCACACTGCGCGAGTTGCGGGCCAGGCTGCAACCCTGGGAGACAGCTGCCGCACTGGAACAGGAAGTCGCCCTGGACACCGCCGGCATGGCGCTGGTCCCCAGGATGCTCGACCTGACGAGCCGGGTCGAGGTGGCTGAGGAGACACTGCGCCTGGCCCGGCGCACCATGACACGTTTCGCCGAAGCGCCCCTCGTGCCGGGCACCCTTCAGGCGGACCTGCGCGATGACGAACTGCTGGGGCACGAAGAAGCGGCGGACCTCATCCTCGGGCTCCAGGACCGCACTACCCGGGACCGCGCCGCCGAGTGGATGGAGGCTGAGGAAGCGGGACCGGCGCTGCGGTTGTGGCGCGCGCTGGCCCGCCGGTGCGTCGGGCCCTACGGCGAACATGCGGCGGCCCCGCTCACTCTCGCCGGCTGGGTCGCGTGGTCCTTGGGCGACGAGATCGAGGCCAGGGAAGCGCTGGCGATGGCTCTGGGCGCGGATCCCAGTTATCTATTCGCCCGGCTTCTGCACCAGGCCTGCAACGAGGGGCTGGACCCGGAGTCGATCCGCAACTGCCTGCGCGCGGAACGAAAGGGGCGCAATCGCGAAGAACACGCGCGACCGGCGTCCACGCAGTCTTCCGACGCGGAGTGGGCCGACGACCTGGCCCTGCCGATCAGTGCGAGCTGTGACGAGGCCCAGACGGCATCCTCACCTGGTGCCGCGGAGGTGCTACCAGCGTTCCCGTCCCCAGCCGACGGGGCTCCGGCGCCGTGCTCGGCTGAAACCGCCGGGGCTCTTCAGGCGCCTGCGCCCGGTGCCGACGAGCCTCTTCCGGCGCCCATGTCCGCCACAGCTTCCCGCCGCCGCAGGCGGGTGCGTCCCGGTGCTCGCACCGACGTCCGTCCGAACCCGGCGGAAGGGGGCGGGCGAGCGTCCGGCACGGAGGAAGTCCGCCCGCGCGCTCGGCCGGTCGGCAGCACGCGCCCAGGCGTTGTCCGCCGGCGCGCCATGGGCCAGGACGACACGCGCCGCCCCGAGGGCGCACGGCCCGGGGGCAGTGCCGCAGAGGAGGCGGAATGAACGACCGAATGGACGACCGCTGGAAACGTGTCGCACGAGGGAGGTCCCACCTGCGCAGTCGGGTGGCCAATCCGGCCCGCCGCCATTCGGTCGGCTTCCATGCCGGTGGGCGTGACTCTGAACAGGCCCGTCCCGTTCACCTGAGTGGCGGAACGCCTGACCGGACCGTGCCGTCGTCCTGCCCTTCTCCTTCAGGAGCCCGGCCTCGGGTGCGGAACACGCCCGAGCCGCGCAGAGCGCAGAGGAAGCGTCCCTTGCATCAGCCGACTCCTGCCTCCGCAGACAACGGCCGCCCCGCCCTCGGCGCCCCGACGACGGCTCGGAGCGGAAGCGCAGGTCCGCCGTCGTGGGCCGCGAACCTCGGGATGCCCGAGCCGGGCTTCCCGAACGGAGTCCAGCGCGCCTCCGTGACGACGGAGTACAGCCGGGGCACGGCTCGGGGAACGGAGGGGAGGGTCCACGTTCCCTCGGCGTCATGGGACCGTGAGCCGCCACCGCCACCGCCACCGCCACCGCCACCGCCACCGCCACCGCCACCGCCACCGCCACCGCCACCGTCGGCGTCGTGGGGCCATGAGCCGTCACCGTCGGCGTCTTGGCACCGTGAGCCGTCACCGTCGGCGGAACCCGTACCGCTCCCGTCGACACCAGCGGGGCAGGGCCGGACCTCGCCTCCGCCCCCGCCTGCGCGCCGTCCCGCTCGCTCTCCTTCGCCTTCGCCCGGCATGTCCGGCCCGCTGTTGCAGAGCGGCTCCTCAGGCTCCCGCGGACGCTCAGGCCCTCCAGGACCCCGCGGGCCCGCCGACCTGCCGCCGGTGCACTCGGCCATCATCTGCGTGGCGCTTCCCGGTCTGGCCATCTCCACGGATCAAGGGCAGCTGACCGGACAGGGGCTGGAAGGCTTCTACCGCGCGGGCCGACGCGTACTTTCCCGGTGTCAGGTCCGTGTCGCCGGCCGCGAGCCGCTCGCGGTCCAGGCGCGGGCGACGGCTGCGGATCGCGCACGTTTCGTGGCCACCCTGCGCGTCTCGCCGGGCGGCGGACCGGACCCCGATGTGGTCGTCGAACGCATACGGCACGCGGACGGAACGGAACGCATCACACTGCACAGCGCGGTCTCCCGGCCACTTCGGCTGCCGGTGGAGGTGACACTCGGCACGGACCTGGCGGAGCTGGGCGCCATCGCGTCGGGCCGAGCGGGACCCGACCTGCCGGCGAGTGTCAACGACTCCGGCCTTCGCTGGTCCTGTGCCGCCGGCGGGGTGTCGGTCACGGCCGACCCGCCACCGGCCGACGCGCTGGCGTCGGCGGGCCTGCTGCGCTGGGAGTTCGACCTGCCCCCCGGTGGCACGGTCGGACTGGAACTCCGCGTCCGCCTGGACGGCGCGGGCCCCCTTCGCGCAGCGGGGCACGCGGCGACCAGCCCCCTGGCTCCCGCACGCGCGACGGGCGACCATCCCGGTATCGAGCCTCTCCTGCGCACGAGCCTCGACGACCTCCAGTCCTTGCTGCTGCGCGACCCGGCGCACCCCACCGACACGTACCTCGCGGCCGGAGCCCCCTGGCGCTGCGGCCTGGCGCCGGCCGACGCCCTCGTCGCAGCCCGGATGACTCTGGCGCTCGGCACCAGGCTCGCGGCCGGGACACTCCGCACCCTCGCGCGCACCCAATTCCGGGGGCCGACAGCGCAGTCCGGGATGATTCCCGGCCCACGCCGCGACGCGGGGGCACACCTGCCGGCCGGGTGCACGGGCACCGAGGCGACCCTGCTCTTCCCTGTACTGCTCGCGGAGGCCTATCGGTGGGGGCTCTCGCGGCAGGAGACGGAGGAGCTTCTTCCGGCGGCCGAGCGCTGTCTGGGATGGCTGAGGGCGACCGTGGGGGAGGGGTCGTATCTGTGCGACCCGCAGCCCGGTGGCCCGGTCCGCTGCGAGACCCAGGCCCATGCCCACCGAGCGGCCGTCCTCGGTGCCGACCTGCTGGACGCGTTCGACAGGCCGGGCGGCGCGGCACTGCGACAGTGGGCCCGCGAACTGCGCACTGCCTTCCGTGAGGACTTCTGGGTCGAGGACCGCAGCGGTGGCCGCCCAGCAGCAGGGCGTACTTCGGACGGACGTCTCGTGCCGCACCTCGGGGCCACGGCGGCCCATCTCCTGGACACCGGCCTGCTCGGCGGGGGCGAACAAGCGCCCGGGCTGCTCGACAGGGTGCAGACCGAGCAACTCGCCCGGCTGCTCGGAAGTCCGGCCATGGACTCCGGCTGGGGGTTGCGCGGGCTGGGCGCGAAGGAGGCGGGCTACAACCCGTTCGGCCACCGCACCGGAGCGGTACGGGTCCACGAGACAGCGATCGCCGTCGCGGGGCTGGCCGTCGCCGGGTACGAGAGGGAGGCCGGTGCGCTCCTGCGGGGCCAGCTTGCGGCGGCCGAGGCCTTCGGCCACCGACTCCCCGAGATGTTCGCCGGAGAGCAGCGCACTGAGGGAAGTGCTCCGCTTCCCCATCCGGCGGCGTGCCGTCCCGCGGCCACGGCAGCGGCCGCGGGAGTCCTGCTGCTGAGCACCCTCGCGGGCATCCGGCCCGACGCCCCGGCAGGGACGGTCGCCCTGCGTCCTGTGCGCAGCGCACCCCTCGGCGAGATCGGTCTGACCGGGCTGAGGATTGCGGGTGCACCCTTCTCAGTACGCGTCAGCAGGCTGGGCCTCGCCATGGTCGAAGAGGCCGCCGAAGGGTTGCAACTGGGGTCGTGACCTCGGACGACGCACCATACGGCGGTGCCGGGACCGACGGTGCGTCCTGTTCCGGACCTCAGTGGATCAGCCACTGGTGCGACCGACGAAAGGAGTGTTTATCGTCAGGCAGACGACTATGATCGCCGCATGCCCTACGACCCGTCAGCCTTTCCGCCCTTCGCCGTCACTGTGGACCTGGTCGTACTGACCGTGCGTCGCCACGCCCTGTGTGCGCTCGCGGTGCGCAGGGGCGAGTCGCCGTTCCAGGGACGCTGGGCGCTGCCGGGCGGCTTCGTACGGGCCGACGAGGACCTGGCACAGGCAGCGGCCCGTGAGCTGGCCGAAGAGACCGGCCTGCGCGCCCACGACCCCGCTGTCCCTGTCCACGACAATGGAGCACACCTGGAACAGCTGGCGACCTACGGTGACCCCAAGCGCGATCCCAGGATGCGTGTGGTGAGCGTGGCTCACCTCGCTCTCGCCCCCGACCTGCCGGCCCCCCGGGCGGGCGGCGACGCCAGCAACGCCCGCTGGGCGCCCGTCGACGAGCTGTTGCAGCAGGCGGGATACGGGCGAGACGGCGATGCGGTCGCACCCCTCGCCTTCGACCACGCGCAGATTCTGTCGGACGGCGTGGAGCGCGCCCGCTCGAAGATCGAGTACTCGTCGCTGGCCACCGCGTTCTGCCCGCCCGAGTTCACCGTGGGCGAGCTGCGCCGCGTCTACGAGGCGGTATGGGGCGTGGCACTCGATCCGCGCAACTTCCATCGCAAGGTGACGGGCACACCAGGCTTCCTGGTCCCCACCGGCGGTACGACCACGCGGCAGGGCGGCCGTCCGGCCCAGCTCTTCAGGGCCGGCGGCGCCACTCTGCTCAACCCGCCGATGCTGCGCCCCGAAGTGTGACGCCACAGAAAACCGGACATAACGCGCTATCTTGCTGCGGGTGATCCAGGCCTTCGGACTGACCAGCAACTCCCGCAAGGACCTCCCGCCAACGGTCGACGACGTGTCCTTCGAAGCGCGTGCGGGCCGTGTCACCACGCTTCTCGGAGCGCCGGGTGCGGGCAAGACAACGGCGCTCAGACTGATGCTCGAACTCCAACACGGCCGTGGCATCACCTACTTCAAGGGCCGTCCGCTGCACCGCATCGCGCACCCTTCGCGCGAGGTCGGCGTCCTCATGGGCGATGTGCCGGGCCATCCCGCGCGTACGGTCCGCGGTCATCTGCGGATGTTGTGTGCCGCGGCCGGCGTGCCGGTCCGGCGTGCCGACGAAGTGCTCGAAGTGGTGGGCCTCGTCAGTCTGCGCGACGAGCGGCTCGGCACCCTGTCGCGCGGCATGGACCGCCGCCTGGGCCTGGCCTGCGCTCTCTTGGCGGACCCGCACACCCTTGTGCTGGACGATCCGGCCGATGGACTCTCCACCCGTGAGAGCCACTGGCTGCACGGCATGCTGCGAGCGCACGCCGCCCAGGGGGGCACGGTTCTGTTCACCACGCCCGAGCCCAAGGAGGCCGCACGCGCCGCGGATCACGTCATCACCCTCGAACAGGGCAGACTCATCGCCGACCAGGAGGCCAGGGAGTTCGCCCGAACCAGGCTGCGCTCCCGTGTCGCCGTCCGCACCCCGCATGCCGCTCGCCTTGCCGCGCTGCTCGCCAAGGAGGCCCGCGCGGCACACCGCTCCGTCGAGGTCGTCCGGGAGGGAGGCAATCGTCTGTCCGTGTACGGCAGTACATGCGCCGACGTCGGTGAGACCGCCTTTCGTCACGGCGTCCTGGTGCACCAACTCGCCGACGAGATCGGGGACATGGGCCCGGGAGCGGGGTTGCTTCCGGGCGAGGCCGCGCAAGCAGCTGAAGACAAGCAGGCGGGCGTCACAGAGCCGGAGCCCGGTGAGTTCGCCGAAACCACAGTCACAGAAACCACAGAAACCACAGAAGTCACAGAGACCGCGAAATCCGGGGGCACCGCTGCCGCCGATACGAAGGCGCCTGCCCACCAAGGAGTACGCCACGATGCCGAAGCGCAGAGTGGCTCCGGCGTGCACGGCGGCCAGGCGGTGCATGCCGGCCCGAAAGCGCAGTGCGACCAGGGACGGTTCAGGGGTCAGGAAGCACACAGCGCCCCGGCGCCGGAGAGCGGTCGGGCCGCGCCCTCTTCCGTCGCGGCGGCCACAGCCCTGGCTCCCCTGTCCCCCCTCCCGCCGCCCATCTCCGTCAAGCCCGCCCCCAGCCCCTTGCGGCCCCTGCGCTACGAACTGCGCCGCGCGGCAGGGATCGGCACCGGGTTCGTCACCGGCGCCGCCGTCCTCGTCGTCTCGGCCTTGACCGCCGTACTCCTGGCGCGAATCGGTCACACTCCGCAGGCACGTCTGCTGGCCGCGTGGCCCAGGGAGCTCCCGCTGCCACCGGCGGCGCTCGGCGCAGGGCTGCTGGGAGCGCTCGCGTTCGGCGACGAGTTCCGTCACCCAGCCCTGGCGGTGGACCGCGGCAGCGTCCCCCGCAGGTTGGGGCTGCTCACCGCGAAACTCGTCGTCGCCGCGGTCACCGCTCTCACGCTGGCATTTCTCACGGTGGGCTGCGACGCCGAGGTGCTCTACCTCGTCTACGGGCGGGAACTCGCGGAAGTTCCCGCCGACTGGTTTTCGCTGAGCGCGAGTTGGTCCGGGCTCGTGGTCGGGTGCGCCTGGGCCGGGGTCCTGGCGGCCGGCATCTTCCGGTCCACCACGGCCGGGATCGCCGCGGTGGTCGCCGTCCCCGTCGTCGTCGTACCCGTTGTGCAGAAAGCCCTGGAGGGGGCGTCCGTGCGAGCGGCGGCAGGACTTCCCGCCCGGCTGCGCGAGGTCCTGCTGCTGCAGTGGCCGTTCGGCGGCGAGCACTATCTCGCAGGGGGGGTCCGGGTGATCGCCCAACCTGTGGGCGGCGCGCTGACGTTGTCACTCACCGCGCTGCTGTGTGCATATCTGCTCACCAGCCTGCGCAGCAGGGTTCGATGACGACCGTCCGTACCCTTCCGGTCTCGACTTGCGCACAACTTCCCGACGAAAGCGCATTTCTTTCCGATAAGGCGTCAATTGCGACGGGGTGAGCGATCACCCTTTCGTGTGCTTTTCACCAAAGACCTCAAGGGAGTTGGAGGCGACGCCGACAAATGATCCGTGAGTACCCTTGCGCACACCATGATGACCGCCGCCCGCTCCGCCGACTCCGGTCTGGCCGGCCCGGGCGAACTCGACCGCTACCCCTTCGCCGAGGCCCCGGCCGCAGGCCGGGTCGGCTCCTCAGTCTGGGACAACTCGGACCAGGAACTGGGCCGCGTGGGCCGACGTGCCGCCGGCAGCCGCGGGCGCGGGCTGCACGGCCAACTCGTCCAGCAGCTCGGGCAGATGATCGTCTCCGGTGACCTGGGAGCCGACCGGCCGCTGGTCCCCGAGGAGATCGGCCAGCGCTTCGAGGTGTCCCGTACTGTCGTCCGCGAGTCGCTCCGTGTTCTGGAGGCCAAGGGCCTGGTCAGCGCCCGTCCGAACGTCGGCACGCGCGTGCGGCCGGTGAGCGACTGGAACCTCCTGGACCCGGACATCATCGAATGGCGGGCTTTCGGACCGCAGCGCGACGACCAGCGCCGTGAGCTGAGCGAGCTGCGCTGGACGATCGAGCCCCTCGCCGCGCGCCTGGCAGCGGGACACGGCCGCGAGGACGTCCAGCAGCGTCTCGGGGACATGGTCGAGATCATGGGCCACGCCATGAACCAGGGCGACGCGCTCACCTTCTCCCGCGCCGACGCCGAATTCCACTCCCTGCTCATCCAGCTCGCGGGCAACCGGATGCTGGAGCACCTTTCCGGGATCGTCTCGTCAGCGCTTCAGGTCTCCGGGAGTCCGATCACCGGCTGTGACCGGCCGAACGAGACGTCACTCGCACACCACGGCCGGATCGTCGACGCGCTTGCTGCCGGTGACAGTGCGGCGGCCGAGGCCGCCATGCGCCAACTGCTGACCGTCCACCCCGAGGTGGAGCGCGTGGTGCCCGCGCCGCGCGAGCACTGACCGCGCACCGCGGGCGGCGCGGCCGAGGGTGTCCTTCCTCTCCTGCGGCATCGTCGGGTCACCGAACCGCCTCCGTCGGACCCCGCAGGATCCCCGGTGATCCTGCGGGGTCCGACGGTGCGGCATGGCGGCGGCACCCTCCCAGGGGCGGCCTTCCTCTCGACGAGGGCGGTCGGAATGGCTGACTGACCTCGTATGGCCATGTCTGACCGTTTTTGATTGCTTACGGGGTGTGACTCGGGCCACGCAGATTGGGCGTAACGCTCGTGGGAGCAGCGCGATGACCTAAGAGGTGACAGCCGCGGAAGGAATACGGACGCCGTTTCAGGCGCTGTGCATCTTCCCGGCCCTCGCCCGCGCCATCGACCCTTCACAGGCCGATGGTCGGCTCCTGTCCGCCGTGGACGGGGCCGGAAGCCGTTTTCCAACGTTCCGAGAGGTTGTTCGTGTCGGCCAGCACATCCCGTACGCTCCCGCCGGAGATCGCCGAGTCCGTCTCTGTCATGGCTCTCATTGAGCTGGGAAAGGCCGAGGGGCAGATCGCCGGCGATGACGTGCGTCGGGCCTTCGAAGCTGACCAGATTCCGGCCACTCAGTGGAAGAACGTACTGCGCAGCCTCAACCAGATCCTCGAGGAAGAGGGTGTGACGCTGATGGTCAGTGCCGCGGAGCCCAAGCGCACCCGAAAGAGCGTCGCAGCGAAGAGTCCGGTCAAGCGCACCGCCACCAAGACGGTCGCGGCGAAGACGGTGACCACGAAGAAGGCCACTGCCACCGCCACCCCGGCGGCTCCCGCCGCCGAGCCCGCCGTCGAGGACGAGGCGCCTGCCAAGAAGGCAGCAGCAAAGAAGACGACGACGACCGCCAAGAAGGCGGCCGCGAAGAAGACAGTCGCCACCAAGAAGACGGCGGCCAAGAAGACGACCGCGGGCAAGGATGACGCCGAGACCTCCGAGGACGAGGTCCTCGAGGAGGTCAAGCCCGGCGAAGAGGAAGAGGAAGGGGCCGAGAACAAGGGCTTCGTCCTCTCCGACGACGACGAGGACGACGCGCCGGCCCAGCAGGTCGCCGTGGCGGGTGCCACCGCCGACCCGGTCAAGGACTACCTCAAGCAGATCGGCAAGGTCCCGCTGCTCAACGCCGAGCAGGAGGTCGAGCTCGCCAAGCGCATCGAGGCCGGTCTGTTCGCCGAGGACAAGCTGGCCAACGCCGACAAGCTCGCCCCCAAGCTCAAGCGCGAGCTGGAGATCATCGCCGAGGACGGCCGCCGCGCCAAGAACCACCTGCTGGAGGCCAACCTCCGCCTGGTGGTCTCCCTGGCCAAGCGCTACACCGGCCGCGGCATGCTCTTCCTGGACCTCATCCAGGAGGGCAACCTCGGTCTGATCCGCGCGGTCGAGAAGTTCGACTACACCAAGGGCTACAAGTTCTCCACGTACGCCACCTGGTGGATCCGTCAGGCGATCACCCGCGCGATGGCCGACCAGGCCCGCACCATCCGTATCCCGGTGCACATGGTCGAGGTCATCAACAAGCTCGCGCGTGTGCAGCGCCAGATGCTCCAGGACCTGGGCCGCGAGCCCACGCCGGAGGAGCTGGCCAAGGAACTCGACATGACCCCCGAGAAGGTCATCGAGGTCCAGAAGTACGGCCGCGAGCCCATCTCGCTGCACACCCCGCTGGGCGAGGACGGCGACAGCGAGTTCGGCGACCTCATCGAGGACTCCGAGGCCGTGGTCCCGGCCGACGCCGTCAGCTTCACGCTCCTCCAGGAGCAGCTGCACTCCGTCCTGGACACCCTGTCCGAGCGTGAGGCGGGCGTGGTCTCGATGCGCTTCGGTCTCACCGACGGTCAGCCGAAGACCCTCGACGAGATCGGCAAGGTGTACGGCGTCACGCGTGAGCGCATCCGCCAGATCGAGTCGAAGACCATGTCGAAGCTGCGCCACCCGTCGCGCTCGCAGGTTCTGCGCGACTACCTCGACTAGGTCGTAGTCGTACGACGCGGAAGGCCCGGTTCCCCTGCAGGGGAACCGGGCCTTCGTGCTGCGCACATCGGTACCCTGCGTGACTCTGGGTTTCCAATCGTCACCCCGGAGTGAGGAGCACGTATGCGTCGTCCCATTGCCCGGGCGCTGGCCCGGCCGCTGATTCTGGCGGCCGTGGCAGCGGCCATACCGCTGGTGTCGGCCGCCCCTGTGGCTGCCGACAGCATCGTCGTCGGGGGTTTCCCGGTCGATGTGTCCCAGGCGCCCTGGACGGTTGCTCTGTCCAGTCGTGACCGGTTCGGAGGTACGCGCGCCGGCCAGTTCTGCGGCGGTGTCGCCGTCGGCCGGACCACGGTGCTCACCGCGGCCCACTGCATGGGCGAGGACGTCCTGGGGGCGCCACCTGAGCAGGTGCGTGACTTCCGGGTCATCGCGGGCCGCACGGACCTGCTCTCGGACCAGGGAGCGGAGATCGCCGTACGAGAGGTCTGGGTGAATCCGGGGTACGACCCCCAGAGCAACGCGGGAGACTTCGCAGTCCTCACGCTCGCCGAGCCGATGCCGCAGAACGCCGTCGTCGCCATGGCGGCCGACGGCGATCCCGCATACGGCTCGGGAACCCCCGCCACCGTGTACGGGTGGGGCGATGTCACGGGCGGCGGCGACTATGCCCGGAGTCTGCGGGCGGCAAAAGTGCATGTGATGTCGGACACACAGTGTCAGGAGGCTTATCCGGGCAATGCCGACGGCACCTACCTCGCCGACAGCATGCTGTGCGCGGGGGAGGAGCGGGGTGGCCGTGACTCCTGCCAGGGGGACAGCGGGGGACCGCTGGTCGCCCGGGGGAAGTTGATCGGGCTCGTGTCCTGGGGGAACGGGTGCGGCCGGGCCGGCTGGCCCGGCGTCTACGCCCGCGTGGCCGACGTCATCCGGACGCTGGCCTCGAAAGCCGCAGGATGACCGAGGAGGCGCCCCAGGGATGGCCGGAGCGCCTCAACGGCACTGAGCGGACTCGCACACAGCCATGAGAAAGGGCGGCTGCCCCTGGGAGCAGGGGCAGCCGCCCTCATACCGACCTTTGTCGGCGCCGGCTCGTCGTGGACGCGAGGTGTCAGCGCTCTTCTTCGGAGGCGGATACCGGAACGGTCGTGAGGCGCTCCGTCTCGTCCTGTATCTCAGCGGCGATCTTCTTGAGTTCCGGCTCGAACTTGCGACCGTGGTGGGCGCAGAAGAGCAGTTCTCCGCCGCTGAGCAGGACGACGCGTACGTACGCCTGGGCGCCACAGCGGTCGCAGCGGTCAGCGGCCGTCATCGGGCTCGCGGGGGTCAGAACAGTAGTCACGTCGCCTCTTCTCTAGCTCGACGAGCTGTCGTACCAGGGTCAACATCCAACCAGCCTCAAAACGTTCCCGCTCGGGGCTTCACCGAGAGAGAAATTTTCCGAGGCGGCTGACTGCTGCCGGTTTGGCGGCGAATGTGCCGTATTGCGTGTCTGTGTGTCTTACGGTTTCGCGCTTGTCGGTCAAGGTCGGTCCTCCCGGCTGGGTTGCCGGTTGTTCATGAGGACGTGCCCGGAGCCTAAATGGTTCATGCCCCGAAGGGAACGTGATATGTACTTCACCCCATCGAGGGATCGAACAGGCATGCGACTGTGGATTACTGTGTGTTTCGCGCGAGGGTGGCGTTACAACGGCTCTACCAGGCCTCGGTACCCTCTTGGCGGCGACCGATGCCGCGCCCTTACCCATAAGGGCCCCACCTGAAATTCAGCGAGGAGCGAACCGCGTGACCGCCGAGACGTCCGTGCCGTCCACAGCTCTGCTGGCAGGAGCAGACCGGGACGGGTCCAACTACACCGCGCGGCACCTGCTCGTCCTCGAGGGGCTCGAGGCCGTACGCAAGCGCCCAGGTATGTATATCGGCTCGACCGACAGCCGTGGCCTCATG
The DNA here is from genome assembly GCF_055570355.1 of Streptomyces sp. NPDC031225. NCBI lineage: Bacteria > Bacillati > Actinomycetota > Actinomycetes > Kitasatosporales > Streptomycetaceae > Streptomyces > Streptomyces sp. NPDC031225. The sequence goes on from NZ_JBVIHJ010000015.1 coordinate 65,630, forward strand.
CACTGCCTGTGGGAAATCATCGACAACTCCGTCGACGAGGCCCTGGGCGGGTACTGCGACCACATCGAGGTGATCCTTCACGACGACGCCTCCGTGGAGGTCCGCGACACCGGCCGGGGCATCCCGGTCGACGTCGAGCCCAAGACCGGCCTGTCCGGTGTCGAGGTCGTCATGACCAAGCTGCACGCCGGCGGCAAGTTCGGCGGTGGCTCGTACGCCGCCTCCGGCGGTCTGCACGGCGTGGGCGCCTCCGTGGTGAACGCCCTGTCCGCTCGGCTGGACGTCGAGGTGGACCGGAGTGGCCATACGCACGCGATCAGCTTCCGGCGCGGTGTGCCGGGCGCCTTCGCGGCGATCGGCCCCGAGGCCGACTTCGACGCCACCAGTGGCCTGCGCAAGACCAAGAAGATCCCGAGGACCCGGACCGGCACACGGGTGCGGTACTGGGCCGACCGCCAGATCTTCCTCAAGGACGCCAAACTCTCCCTGGAGCACCTGCACCAGCGTGCCCGTCAGACCGCGTTCCTGGTGCCCGGCCTGACCATCGTGGTGCGCGACGAGTTCGGTCTGGGTGAGGGCGGCAGCAAGGGCGAGGAGTCCTTCCGCTTCGACGGAGGCATCAGCGAGTTCTGCGAGTACCTGGCTACCGACAAGCCCGTCAACGACGTCCTCCGTTTCTCCGGACAGGGCATCTTCAAGGAGACGGTGCCGGTCCTCGACGACCACGGCCAGATGACGCCCACAGAGGTCACCCGTGAGCTCGGCGTGGACGTCGCGATGCGCTGGGGCACCGGCTACGACACGACCCTGAAGTCGTTCGTGAACATCATCGCCACCCCCAAGGGCGGCACTCACGTCGCCGGTTTCGAGCAGGCCGTCGTCAAGACGATGAACGAGGTGCTGCGCACCAAGAAGATGCTGCGCGTGGCCGAGGACGACATCGTCAAGGACGACGCCCTGGAGGGTCTCACCGCGGTCGTCACCGTCCGGCTGGCCGAACCGCAGTTCGAGGGCCAGACCAAGGAGGTCCTCGGCACCTCGGCGGCCCGCCGCATCGTGAGCACCGTGATCGCCAAGGAGCTCAAGGCGTTCCTGACGTCCACGAGGCGGGACGCCGCGGCCCAGGCCCGGGTCGTCATGGAGAAGGCGGTCGCTGCCGCACGCACGCGTATCGCGGCCCGCCAGCACAAGGACGCCCAGCGCCGGAAGACGGCCCTGGAGTCCTCCTCGCTGCCCGCCAAGCTCGCCGACTGCCGCAGCGACGACGTCGACCGCAGCGAGCTGTTCATCGTCGAGGGCGACTCCGCGCTGGGAACAGCGAAGCTCGCCCGGAACTCCGAGTTCCAGGCGCTGCTGCCCATCCGGGGCAAGATCCTCAACGTTCAGAAGTCGTCCGTCACGGACATGCTCAAGAACGTCGAGTGCGGGGCGATCATCCAGGTCATAGGAGCGGGATCCGGCCGGACCTTCGACATCGACGCGGCCCGCTACGGCAAGATCATCATGATGACCGACGCCGACGTCGACGGCTCGCACATCCGATGCCTGCTGCTGACGCTGTTCCAGCGCTACATGCGGCCCATGGTCGAGGCGGGACGGGTGTTCGCCGCGGTGCCGCCCCTGCACCGGATCGAGCTCGTCCAGCCGAAGAAGGGGCAGGACAAATACGTCTACACGTACTCGGACCGTGAGCTGCGCGAGAAGCTGCTGGAGTTCCAGAGCAAGGGGGTCCGGTACAAGGACTCCATCCAGCGGTACAAGGGTCTGGGCGAGATGGACGCCGACCAGCTGGCGGAGACGACGATGGATCCGCGGCACCGCACGCTGCGGCGGATCAACCTCGCCGATCTCGAGGCTGCCGAGCAGGTTTTCGATCTGCTGATGGGCAATGACGTGGCGCCGCGGAAGGAGTTCATCTCGGGATCGGCCGCCACGCTGGATCGGTCGCGCATCGACGCGTAGCGCCGGGGCTGGTCTCCGTACCGGCCTCGGCTTCCTCCCGGGGGCTCGATGGTTGTCTGCCTGGGTCTCTCCACCCGTGGGTGGAGAGACCCAGCGCTGGGGAGTCCACCCGTGATCCACCCTGGCTCCGATCTCCCGACCAGCGGACTTCCGTAGCTTCGAAGGTGTCGGCGGCATCCGCTGCCGGCAGACCCTTCCTCGCTCACGGAGGCTGTGATGTCCGGGCTCGTCGACGCATTGCTGATCGCGGTCGCGGTGATCGTGGTGATCGCCCGGCAGTTCCGGGCAAGCCGGATCGACACCGGGCGGCGCTGGTGGCTGCTGCCCGTCGTTCTCGCTGTGGTGGCGCTCCGTGAGCCGGGACTGGTGGACGCCCATCACCGCACGGCATCGGTCCTCCTGCTCACCACCGAGCTGATCACCGGCCTGGCGATCGGAGCCGGCTGGGCCTGGACGAGCCGGATATGGACGGAGCAGGACGGCACGCTGTGGAGCAGGAGCACCAAGGCGAGCGGGGCCGTCTGGGGCGTCGGGATCGGACTGCGCGTCGGCCTCTACGCCCTCGGCGCGATACTCGGTGTCCGCCAGGACTCCTCCGCCCTGCTGCTGGCACTGGCTGCCACCCTGCTGGTGCGCTCCGGAACCCTGGCCTGGCGGGCGCGTCTCCTGCGGCCTGCCGCCGCACCCGCTCCGGCGTACGTTGAGCCGATGTTCCGGTCCACGGGGAAGGAACGTGTGTGACGGAGAACGCCTGGATCCGCTGGCCCTCCAGGGAGGCGCTCGGGCGTGAGGCGGCCACGCGTCCTCGGCGCCTGCTCAGTTGGGTGGTGCGGTCGCTGGTGCTGGCCATGCTCCTCTGGGGCGTGTTCAGCGACAGTCACGTCCGCGGATGGGGCGTGCTCGGGGCAGCAGCCGGAATTCTCCTGGCCGCAGTCGTCGCCTGGGCACTCTTCCGCACCACCCTGGCGCACCGGCTGTGGCCCTCCCTGGCGCTCTACGGGGTCCTCCTGGCGATCGCGCTCGCCGCGCAGGCCGCCGACCTCAGGGTTGTCGCCCTCGTCCTGTGGTGCGGTTGTGCCGTCACGGCCCTGGAACGGCTGCCCATCGCCGCCGCGCTGCCGGTCACCGTGGTCGCACTCGCCCTGTATGCCGTGGTCAACGACGACGTGTGGCTGACCACCCTGGCCACGACGGCAGGTCTCGCGCTGGCCGGTTATGTCCTGCGGCTGGACGCCGAGGCCCGGGGCAACGCCCAGCGGCTGCTCACCCAGGAGCGGGCGGCGCGGGTGGCCGAGGCGGAGTCGGCGGCACTCGCGGAGCGTGCCCGTATCGCGCGCGAGATCCATGACGTGCTGGCGCACAGCCTCTCGGCGCAGCTCGTGCACCTGGAGGCGGCCCGGCTGCTGATCGAGGGGGGCGCGGACCGGGACCAGATCCTCGAAAGGGTGGTGGCTGCACGGGGGATGGCCCGCGACGGACTTGCCGAGACACGGCAGGCGCTGTCGGCCCTGCGGGGAGACATGACTCCGCTGGAGGACTTCCTGAGTCAACTCGTGGGTACGGCCGACGGTGCTGAGGCCACCATTTCGGGTGAGCGCAGGCCGCTGCCGGCGGAGGCTTCGCAAGCCGTTCGCAGGGTTGCCCAGGAGGCTCTGACCAACGTCCGCAAGCATGCGCCGGGGGCCCGGGTCCGGATGCGGCTCGAGTACGGCGAGGACCAGGTGACCCTGGTTGTGCGGGACTCGGGCGGTTCGCCGGGTGAACTCACCACCACGGGAGGCGGGTACGGTCTCCTGGGGATGCGGGAGCGGGCCGAACTGCTGGGCGGTTCGCTGGACGTGGGGCCGGACGACGAGGGGTTCGTGGTGACGTTGAAGGTGCCGGTATGACGGAGGTGGCGCAGACGAAGCCCGCGCGGGTGGTGGTCGCGGACGACCAGACCGTGGTCCGTGAAGGCATCGTGATGCTGCTCGGCCTCCTGCCCGGTATCGAGGTCGTCGGCGCCGCGGGGGACGGGGAAGAGGCGGTGAAGCTCGTCGCGGAACTCGCCCCGGACGTCGTGCTGATGGACCTGCGCATGCCTCGCTGCGACGGAGTGGAGGCGACCCGGCGCATCCGGACCGAGCACCCCGGGACGCAGGTCGTGGTGCTGACGACGTACGCGGACGACGATTCGCTGTTCCCCGCGCTCAAGGCGGGTGCGCGTGGCTACCTCACCAAGGATGCGGGAGGTGACGAGATCGTGCGGGCCGTGCACAGCGTGCTCTCCGGGGACGCGGGACTGTCGCCGAGCATCCAACGGCGGCTTCTGGAGCGGCTGTCGGACCCCGAGCCGCCGCCGATGTCGGCGGAGGCGCCCGACGGGCTCACCACCAGGGAGGCCGAGGTGCTGGCGCTGATCGCCGAGGGACTCAGCAACCAGGAGATCGCCCGTCGACTGCATGTCTCACCCGCCACGGTGAAGACCCACATCAACAACCTCTTCGCCAAGACCGGACTCAAGGACCGTGCACAGGCGGTGCGTTACGCCTATGCGAAGGGACTTGTGCGGCCACCGACCTGAGGAATCACCTGATGGGGTGAAGAGCGGGGGGAAGAAGAGTCGGGGATCTTCCCGTTCTGTCCATCCTTGGGCATGCAGTCAAGCAACGCTCGTCCCCGCGGTAGCGGGGGTGATGCCGAGAGTTCGGCCGACAACCACGACGGGCACGATCCGGCCCGCCCCGAGGTGTCCGCCGGGGTGCGCTACGACGATCCCTGGTACGACGCGCTTGCCTCCGGCTGGGGAGAGACGGACGGTGGCGGCACACCTGTGACCCCGGTCGCGACGGCGCAGGCGGAGCGCGAGAACAGGGCGGCCGCCGCAGCCGACGTCTACCTCGAAGTGCAGCGCAGCGCGGCCTTCCAGGAGGTGCGCAGCCGGTATCGCAGGTTCGTGGTGCCGGCGGGCATCGGGTTCTTCGTCTGGTACCTGGCCTACGTCGTGGCGGCGACGAGCGCGCCCGGACTGATGGCGCGGCCGGTGGCGGGCGCGGTGAACGTGGCGATGCTCGCGGGACTCGGACAGTTCCTCACCACCTTCCTGCTCACCTGGGCCTACGCCCGGCACGCGAGGCTGCGCCGGGACCGGGCAGCGCTCGAACTGCGCTGGGACACCCAGGAACTGACGCGTACGGCCCGGGGCGGTGTGTCGATGTGAGGGGAGACCACCAGACACTGGCGTTGCTGCTGTTCAGCGTCTTCGTCGCGGTCACGTTGGGGATCACGACGTGGGTGAGCCGTCACCGACACGGTTCGGCGGAGGAGTTCTACGCGGGCGGCCGGCTGTTCTCTCCGATGGAGAATGGTTTTGCCATCGCGGGCGACTACATGTCGGCAGCGTCCTTCCTCGGTATCTCCGGGCTCATCGCGCTCTTCGGGTACGACGGGATGCTCTACTCGGTGGGTTTCCTGGTGGCCTGGCTGGTGGTGCTGTTCCTGGTCGCCGAACTGGTGCGCAACTGCGGGAGGTTCACGCTCGCCGACGTGGTCGCCGCGCGGATGAGTGAGCGGCCGGTGCGGATCGCGGCGGGAACCTCCTCGGTCACCGTGTCCGTTCTGTACCTGGTCGCACAGATGGTGGGCGCGGGCAGCCTGGTCGCGCTGCTCCTGGGGGGCACCAGCGAGGCGGCGCAGGCTTGGACCGTCATCGCTGTCGGGGCGCTCATGGTGGTCTATGTGTCCCTGGGAGGGATGCGCGCGACCACGTGGATCCAGATCGTCAAAGCGGTCCTGCTGCTCGGCGGGACCGTCGCGCTGACCGTGCTCGTGCTGGTGCGGTTCCACGGAGACGTCGATCAGTTGCTGTTCACGGCTGCGAAGCGCAGCGGTCACGGCGAATCGTTCCTGGCGCCCGGTCTGAAGTACGGCGGGGACCTGACCGCACGCCTCGACTTCATCAGTCTGGGACTCGCCCTCGTGCTCGGCACGGCCGGGCTGCCGCACATCCTGTCCCGCTTCTACACCGTGCCCACCGCACGGGCCGCACGGCGTTCGGTGGTCTGGGCGATCGGGCTCATCGGCGGCTTCTACCTGATGACGATCGTCCTCGGGTTCGGTGCCGCCGCGATCGTGGGGCCCGAGGCCGTACGAGGATCGAACGCCGCGGGCAACACCGCCGTCCCCCTTCTGGCCCTCGACCTGGGCGGCGGCGCCGACTCCACGGGAGGAACGGTTCTGTTCGCGATCGTCGCTGCCGTCGCGTTCGCTACGATCCTGGCCGTGGTCGCAGGCATCACGCTCGCTTCCTCGGCCTCCGTCGCCCATGACCTGTATGCCTCCCTGCGGCGTCGGCGGGCCAAGCCGCACAGTGAGGTGGCTGTGGCGAGGACCGCCGCCGTGGGGATCGGCGTGATCGCGATCGCACTCGGTCTGCTGGCCCGGGACCTCAACGTCGCCTTCCTGGTGGGCCTCGCCTTCGCCGTCGCCGCGTCCGCAAACCTGCCCGTGCTGCTCTACTCGCTGTTCTGGCGCGGGTTCACCACCCGGGGTGCCGTCTGGTCCGTGTACGGCGGCCTGATCCCGGCCATGACCCTGGTGCTGCTGTCGCCGGTGGTGTCCGGCAGCCCCGAATCGCTCTTCCCCGGCGTGGACTTCCAGTACTTCCCGCTGCAGAACCCCGGGCTGGTCTCCATCCCGCTGGGCTTCGTCGCAGGCTGGCTCGGCACAGTCACCTCTTCGGAGGTCGCCGACGAGGCGAAACACGCGGAAACCGAGGTGCGGTCACTGACGGGGGCCGGGGCGGTGTAGGCGCGGTGCCTGCCATCGAGCGGCGGGCTGGTCAGGAGGGGCGCGTTCGTCATGGCGCGGGGCGTTCGTCGTCGTACGGCATCGGCGTCGGCATCGACTTCGCCGTACGGCGGCCGTGGTCCGGGCGTGGTGTACGGCTCAGGGGGTCACCCATGCGTACCGGTGCTCGGGTCGCCCGGTGTCGCCGTATCTGAGGGAGAGGCGGAGGCGGCCGGCCTGTTCGAGGTGGCGGAGGTAGCGCTGCGCGGTGGAGCGGCTCAGGCCGGTCTCGGCGGCGACCTCGTGGGCGGAGAGCGGGTGGTCGGCGAGGTGCAGGACGCGGCAGATGAGGTCCGTCGTCGGTTCTGAGTGGCCGCTCGGCAGGCCGGGTGAGGCCGGGGCCGGTGTGGTGCGCAGCGCGCTGAAGATCCGGTCGACCTGTTCCTGGCCGGCGATTCCGCGGCCGCCGACCCGGTCGACGGTGCGGCGCAGGGCGGCGTAGGAGTCCAGGCGGGTGCGCAGGGCGGCGAAGGTGAAGGGTTTGACCAGGTAGTGGAGGGCGCCCAGGCGCATCGCGGCCTGGACGGTCGCCACGTCCCCCGCCGCCGTGATCATGATGACGTCGGTGCCATGGCCCTGTTCGCGCATGCGGTGGATGAGTTCGAGGCCGGTCTGGTCGGGCAGGTAGTGGTCGAGCAGGACCAGGTCGATGGTCCCGCGCTGCACACTGGCCAGCGCCTGGGCGGCGCTGTGCGCGCGGGCGGCCACCCGGAATCCGGGTACCTTTCCCACGTACTTGGCGTTGATCTCGGCGACACGGAAGTCGTCGTCCACTACCAGGACGTCAATCATGGGGCCTCTTCCCCTCAAGGCCTGACGGGCGGCAAGCCCATGTTCGGCTCCGCTGTTGTAGCGCGAGCAAAACAGGCACAACAGGCCGTTGCAAGCAAAAGAACGGCATGCGCTCAGAAGACTGATGCTGTGGCGCGGGCCACATCTACCGTCCCCGGCCATGAGCGCAGACAATAGCCCCGCCATCGAGCTGCGGGGCGCGAGCAAGGCATTCCGGACCCCGTCGGGGGGTCTGCACACGGCTGTCAGGGGACTCGACCTCACGGTGGGTCGTGGGGAGTTCGTGGCGGTCGTCGGGCCCACGGGCTGTGGCAAGTCGACCACGCTGACCCTGGTCAGCGGGTTGGAGGAGCCCTCCGAGGGCGAGGTTCTGGTCGTCGGGGAGCCGGTTCGAGGAGTCGGGAACAAGGTCGGTTTCGTCTTCCAGCAGGACGCCACCTTCCCCTGGCGGACGGTCCTGTCCAACGTCATGGCCGGCCCCCGCTTCCGCGGTGTGCCCAAGGCGGAGGCGAGGCAGAAGGCGCGGGAGTGGCTGGCCCGCGTCGGGCTCACCGCCTTCGAGGACCGCTACCCCCACCAGCTCTCCGGAGGCCAGCGCAAGCGCGTGGCGCTCGCCGCGACCTTCGTCAACGACCCGGAGATCCTGCTCATGGACGAGCCGTTCTCCGCGCTCGACGTGCAGACCCGGGCGCTGATGTCCGACGAACTCCTGGAACTGTGGGCGGGCACGAGCGCGTCCGTCGTCTTCGTCACCCACGACCTGGAGGAGTCCATCGCGCTGGCCGACCGGGTCGTCGTGATGACGGCCGGGCCCGCCACCGTCAAGCAGGTCTTCGACATCGACCTGCCCCGGCCCCGCAAGGTCGAGTCGGTGCGCCTGGAGCCGCGGTTCATCGAGATCTACCGCGAGATCTGGGAGTCCCTCGGCGAAGAGGTCCGCATCACCCGGGAGCGGGGTGCCGCTCATGTCGCCTGACGTCATGCCCGAGGCCCAGGCCGCACCGACCCTGACGGAGTCCGGCAACACGACGGACCGCGCACACTCACGCGCGCGTGCCGCTCGCAGACGCAGGATCGTCGTCGCCGTGTCCCGCGTGTTGCTCCTCGTGACCGTTCTCGGTCTGTGGGAGGTGCTCGCCCGGGCCGAGGTCATCGATCCCTTCAACTTCTCCATGCCCTCGAAGATCTGGGAGCAGATCCGGACCTGGGTGCTGCATGGGACCGCCCTCGGCTCGCTGGGCGAACAGATCTGGTACACGCTCCACGAGGCGTTGTTGGGCTGGGTCGTGGGGGTGGTCGCCGGTGTGGTCTTCGGTATTGCGCTGGGGCGGATCGCCTTGCTCGCCGATGTACTTGGTCCATACATCAAGGTGCTCAACTCGATACCCAGGATCGTCCTCGCGCCGATCTTCGTGATCTGGTTCGGTCTCGGACCGGCCTCCAAGGTCGCCTCGGCCGTCGTCCTGGTCTTCTTCCCGGTCTTCTTCAACGCCTTCCAGGGAGCCCGCGAGGTCGACCGAAACCTGGTCGCCAATGCCCGCATCCTCGGCGCGAGCGACCGCAGGGTGACGCTGCAGGTCGTGATTCCGTCCGCGACCTCGTGGATCTTCACCAGCCTGCACGTCAGCTTCGGGTTCGCCCTCATCGGCGCGATCGTCGGCGAGTACATCGGCGCGACCAAGGGCATCGGCCTGCTCGTCGCGCAGTCGCAGGGCACCTTCAACGCGGCCGGTGTGTACGCCGCGATGGTCATCCTCGCCGTCGTCGCACTTCTCGCCGAAGGGCTGCTCACCTTCGCCGAGCGCCGCATCTTCCGCTGGAAGCCGACGGGTTCCGACAGCTGAGCCCCGTCGCGTCAGCCGGTCCCATCTCGCCTGCCCGGCTCTCCAATGCGGCCGGGACCATCCCTCGGCTCGCTCTCCCCAGCAGCGCACCACCTCCCCGCACCGCCCCTCACAAGGACGTGAACCCCATGCGCAAGACCGCCAGATACACCTCCCTGGCCGCCGCCGGCCTGCTGGCCCTCACCTCGCTCACCGCCTGTGCCAACGACGCCGCCAGTACCGAGTCGGCGGGCTCCGGCAGCAAGGGTGACGGCAAGGGAACCAAGGTCAAGATCATGGTCGGTGGCCTCGACAAGGTCATCTACCTGCCCGCGATGCTGACCCAGCGGCTCGGCTACTTCGACTCAGAGGGGCTCGACGTGGAGCTGCTGAGCGAGCCCGCCGGCGTCCAGGCCGAGACCGCGCTCGTCTCCGGTCAGGTCCAGGGGGCCGTCGGGTTCTACGACCACACACTCGACCTTCAGGTGAAGGGCAAGGACGTGGAGTCGGTCGTGCAGTTCTCGCACGCGCCCGGAGAGGTGGAGATCGTCTCCAGCAAGGCGGCGGGCGACATCACGTCGCCGAAGGACTTCAAGGGCAAGAAGCTCGGTGTCACGGGCCTCGGCTCCTCCACCGACTTCCTCACCAAGTACCTCGCCGTCAAGAACGGCGTGAAGGTCAGCGAGTTCACGCCGGTCGCCGTCGGCGCGGGACCGACCTTCATCTCCGCGCTCCAGCAGGGCTCGATCGACGGCGGCATGACGACCGACCCGACCGTCGCGACGATCATGGACAAGAAGGCCGGCAAGATCCTCCTGGACATGCGCACGCCCCAGGGGTCGGATGAGGCGCTCGGCGGGCCGTATCCCTCGTCAAGCCTGTACATGCAGACGGACTGGGTCAACGGTCACAAGGACACCGTCCAGAAGTTGGCCAATGCATTCGTCAAGACGCTCAAGTGGATGTCCACGCACAGTGCGACCCAGATCGCCGACAAGATGCCCGCCGACTACTCGCAGGGCAACAGACTGCTGTACGCGGTGGCCATCAAGAACACGTTGCCCATGTTCACCAAGGACGGCGTGATGCCCGAGGGCGGTCCCGAGACCGTCGAGAAGGTCCTCAAGGCGTTCAACCCGAACATCCAGAACGCCGACGTCGACCTCGACAGGACGTACACGACGGAGTTCGTCGACAAGGCCGCGCAGAACGCAGGCTGAGTCCCCTCACGCGCGGGTCGCCCACACGTAACGGTGTTCCGGGCGGCCCGCGTCGCCGTACTTGAGCGTGAGCCTGGCCCGTCCCGTGCGTTCCAGGAGCTTCAGATAGCGCTGGGCTGTCTGTCGGCTCACCCCTGTCCGGTCGGCGATCTCCTGGGCCGACAGGGGCCCTTGGGCCTCCATCAGGGACTTGCGCACGAGCTCCGCCGTGGTGGGGGAGTGCCCTTTGGGCAGGTCGGGCTCGGCCGGCGAGGACAGGGCGCCGAAGATGCGGTCGACCTCCGCCTGTTCGGCCTCGCCGCCGCCGTCCAGGGCCCGGCGCAGCTCGGCGTACGCCTCCAGCCTTGCGCGCAGTCCCGCGAAGGCGAACGGCTTGACCAGATACTGCAGCGCGCCCTGCCGCATCGCCGCCTGCACGGTCGTCACGTCCCGCGCCGCCGTCACCATGATCACGTCGGTCTGGTGGCCGCGCCGACGCATCTCCTGGACGACCGCCAGCCCGGTCTCGTCGGGCAGGTAGTGGTCCATGAGGACCAGGTCCACGTGGGGCAGCGCCTCCAGCTGACGCAGGGCGTCCGCGGCGTTGTGCGCCTCGCCCGCCACACGGAAGCCGGGCACCTTCTCGACGTAGGCGGCGTTGACGCGCGCCACACGGGTGTCGTCGTCCACGACCAGGACCTCGATCATCGCGACTCCTCCTCGGTGGCGGATTGCGGGGCGGCCGGTGCGGTGAGAGCGGGTTGTGTCTCGGCCAAGGCATCAGGCAGGACGACGGTGAACTCCGCGCCTCCACCGCCCGCCTCCCCGACGGTCGCGCTGCCGCCCTGCCGCTCGGCGAGCTTACGCACCAGCGAGAGCCCGATGCCCCGGCCCCGGTGTGCCGGTGGCTCCTTGGTCGACCAGCCGTCGGTGAAGACCAGCTCCCGTTGTTCCACCGGGATTCCGGGCCCGGTGTCCCGCACACTCAGCACGGCCGTACAGCCTTCGGTGCGCACCTCGACCTCCACGCGCGCGTGCGGCGCGCCGGCGACGGCGTCCAGGGCGTTGTCGACGAGGTTGCCGACGATCGTGACCAGCCCGCTCGGATCGACCAGCCGGTCCGGCAGCCGGGTCCGGTCCGAGACCCACAGGGCGACTCCGCGCTCGGCCGCGACGGTCGCCTTGCCCACCAGCAACGCGGCGAGCAGCGGGTCCTCGATCTTCTCGGTGACCTGCTCCGCGGTGGCCCGGTGGTCGCCGACGACCTCGCCGACGAACTCCACGGCGTCCTCGAACATGTCCAGTTCCAGCAGCCCCAGGAGCGTGTGCATACGGTTGGCGTGCTCGTGGTCCTGCGCCCGCAGCGCGTCGATCAGACCGTGGGTCGAGTCCAGCTCCCGGCCGAGCTGCTCCAGCTCGGTGCGGTCGCGCAGGGTGGCGACGGCACCGCCGTCGTCGGTGGGCATCCGGTTGGCGACCAGCACCCGCTGCCCGCGCACGGTGACCAGGTCGGTGCCCGTGACCCGGCCCGCCAGGACATCGGCGGTACGTCCGTCCCCGAGCGCCTCGTCGGGCGAGCGGCCGACGGCCTCGTCGCCGATACCGAGCAGGCGTCGTGCCTCGTCGTTGAGCAGCCGGATGTGTCCGTTGCGGTCCAGGGCGACGACGCCCTCCCGGATGCCGTGCAGCATGGCCTCACGCTCCGCGAGCAGCGCGGAGATGTCGGAGAAGGCCAGGTCCCGGGTCTGTCTCTGCACCCGGCGGGAGATCAGCCAGGCGGCCAGCGCGCCGACGGCGAGAGCCCCGCCCGCGTACGCCAGCAACCCGGGGATCGCATGGATCAGCCGGGCCCGCACACTGTCGTAGGCGATGCCGACTGAGACCGCTCCGACGATGTTGTGCTCGCTGTCGTACAGCGGCACCTTGCCGCGTGCGGTGCGGCCCAGGGTGCCGCTGTCGATCTGCATGACCTCCTTGCCGGCCAGGGCCTGGCCCGGGTCGGTCGAGACGGTCCTGCCGACCTCGCTGCGGGTGGGGTGCGACCAGCGCACGCCCCGCCAGTCCATCACCACGACGTACTCCGCCCCGGTCGCCCTGCGGATCCGCTCGGCCTCCGTCTGGACGGGACCGCCGGGCAGCGGGGGCGTGTCCTTCACCTGCTCGGCGATCTGCGGCCGGGCGGCGACGGTCTGGGCGATGGCGAGAGCCCGGCGCATGGCCTGGTCGTCCAGCTGGTTGCTCAGGGGTGCGAGGAACAGACCGGTCGCGAGCACCGCGACCCCCGCGGCGATCGCCAGCTGCATCAGCAGCACCTGGGAGAACGCCCGGCGGGGCAGTCCGAGACGCAGACGACGGGCGGAGGGAGTGCGGCTCATAACCATGACGGTACGTGGACATGCCGGATCCGCCCCAGGCGGAGTGGCATGGATCTCTTGATCAATGCATTGATGAGACTGTCCGTGCGGTCAGCTCGGCGGCGCGCACCGCCGACGTGCTCAGCTCACGCACCGCCACCACGTCCAGCCGCGCGGGCGAGCCGAGTGCCGACGCCCCGCAGCTCTCCGGACGGGGCGGCAGTGACGCGGTCTGCGTGACCAGCACGCGCCAGTGCCGGCCGTCGGCGTGCGCCACGGTCACTTCCCAGTGCGGGGCCGCGCCGTCCGTGCGGACAACGGTCAGTGCCTCCGCCGCGTATTCGCCCACTCTTGTGCGCACGGCCAGCTCGGCCGCCTGGCCGGGCCGCTCCCAGGCGGAACTCCCGCGGCACCCGTCGACCACGATCCGGCCCTCCTGGACGCTGTGGAGCACCTGCTTGACGGCATGCGCCTCGGCGCGGCCATAGGCGTAGCCGTACGGCAGGACGAGCAGCGTCGGGGAGAAACGGTGACCACCCAGATGAGTGACCTCCCAGGCACCATCGACGCCCGAGGCCGCCAGCTCGGCGGCCAGCGGGCGGCCCAGGAGCGCGCAGCAGCGGTCCCGCTTGCCGTTGGTACAGACGAGCGCGAGCGGATCGCCGTCATGCGGGCGTCCACCGAGCACCGCGTCGAACCCGGTGTGGTCGCCCTCGCCGAGGGCGGCGAAGTCCAGGCCCAGCAGGTCCCGCGATTCACGGGTCGTCGCACTGTGCAGCCACACCTTGCCGGGCCGGGTATGGGCCGCGTACACCTGCCGGGTGGTGGCGGTGCCGCTGTCGGCGTGCCGCCCGGGGCGGCGGATGAGAGCGACACGCACGCCCGTGTCCTGCGCGGCGGCCTCCAGGGCACCGCCCAGCGTGGGGTCCAGGTGGCTCGAAGTGAGCGCCTTGGCACCCCAGGGGCCGGACTGTTCGAGCAGCAGCCAGGTCCGTGCGGTGGCCGCGGTTCCGGAAACGGGCTCGTCGAGGTCGTGCGAGACCGTTGAGCAGGTACTCACAGAGGTGAGCCTAACCTGACTCGGGGCGCGGCGACTTCCGGCCGTGGTCTGTCAGTGCTCAGTGAGCGTGGTGCGGTCTCTCCGGCACGGCCGTGTCACGGTTCCGGCAGGGGCTGCGGCGGTTTCGGGCCCACGTAGACACCGCTCGGGCGCATGCGCAGCGGGCGCTCCCCGTACTCCTCCAGCGCGTGGGCGATCCAGCCCGCCGTCCGGGCGACGGCGAAGACCGTCTCGCCCGCCGTGGCGGGCATGCCGGCGGAGGCGGTGAGCACGGCGAGGGCCAGGTCCACGTTGGCGTGCAGCGGAGTGTGGCGGGCGGTGGTGGCCACGATGTCGCGGGCCGCGAGGAGAGCGGGCTCGGCACGCGGGATCTCCTCCAGGAGGGCGAACAGGGCCCTCGCGCGCGGGTCTTCGCCCGGATACAGCCGATGGCCGAGGCCGGGGATGCGGCGGCCGGCCCGTAGCTCCTCGGCGATCACCGGGGCCGCGTCGCCCCGGTCGAGTACGTCGAGCAGCAGCTTGTGGGCGAGCCCGCTGGCCGCGCCGTGCAAGGGGCCCTCCAGGACGCCGAGTCCGGCGGAGACGGCCGCGTACGCGTGCGCGTGGGCCGACGCGGCGACGCGTACGGCGAGGGTCGAGGCGGCGAGGTCGTGGTCGACGAGGAGGCCGAGCGCGGTGTCCAGGACGCGCAGGGACGCCTCGTCGGGCTTGCGTCCGCTGAGTCGGGTCCACAACCGGTGGGCCAGGGGGCCGTCGTCGCGGCGGCGGTCGTGCAGCACGGGTGGCAGCGCGGCGACGAGTGTGGGGATGAGACTGCGCGCGGTGCCGAGCACTGCCTCCTCGGACAGGTCGAAACGCAGTGGGTCGGCTGCTGCAGCGGCGATCGCCGCGACCCGCAACCGATCGGTGGGGCCGGTGTGTTCGGGCAGCGCGTCCACTGCACGGCGGGCCACGGCGACGGTGGCGTCGGGCGCGGTGAAGGTGACGCCGGGGCGCAGTCGTCCGGTCCAGAGCCACTCCGCGATCTCTTCGTAGGAGTGGCGAGCGGCGAGTTCCGTCGCGTCGACGCCCCGGAAGTAGTACTGGTCCCGGTCGATCAACGTGATGCGGGTCTGTACGGACAGTTCGCCGCCGGACCCCGGACTCCCGCTGCTCTCCCTGCGGTTGCGCCGGGAGAGGGCCTCCACCTCCTTGGCGTCCAAGGTGCTGGCCCGGCTGCCGGGGACGCGTCGGCTGCTGAGCTGGCCGCGGCTCACGTAGGCGTAGACGGTCTCGGGCTTCACGCCCAGCAGTTCGGCGGCCTGCCTGGTGCTGAGCCGGCGTTCGGAGGAACCGGGGTGGGGGTCTTGGTCGCGCATAAGAGGTCACCGTATCCGCAGCCGGGTAGGTTGATCGGCGTATGTTGATTCAATCAATATTGACAGATAATGAGTCAACCATGGACAGTCGAATCAAGTCCAGGGAGGAATCATGTCGGTCAACAGGTCCGCAACCACACTCGTCGACGCACCGCGAGGGCTCGCCGGAGTCGTCGTCACCGACACCGAAGTCGGGGACGTCCGAGGGCGGGAGGGGTTCTACCACTACCGCCAATACTCGGCCGTCGAGCTCGCGCAGACCCGGGGCTTCGAGGACGTCTGGTATCTGCTGCTGCACGGTGAGTTGCCCGACGCCGCCGAGGCTCGCGCTTTTCGTGCCGACACGGCGGCGCTGCGGAGGCTGCCGGACGAGGTGCGGGCGGCACTGCCCCTGATCGCGGCGGCGAGTGGGCGGTCCGGGCCGCTGGCCGGCATGCGTTCCGCATTGTCGCTGCTCGGTGCAGCTAAGGGATTCCGGCCGGTGTACGACATCGACCCCGCCCAGCGGCTGCAGGACACGCTCGTGGCGGCTGCGGCCGTGCCGACGCTGCTCACGGCGTTGCACCGGCTGGGCAGGGGACTCGATCCGGTGGAGCCGCGCGAGGACCTGTCGTACGCGGCGAACTACCTGTACATGGTGACGGGTTCGGAGCCGGATCCGCAGCGGGCGCGGTCGGTCGAGCAGTACTTGATCTCAACCATTGATCACGGTTTCAATGCATCAACCTTCACAGCACGGGTCATCGCGTCGACCGGGGCGGATGTGGCGGCGTGTCTCGTCGGGGCCGTGGGGGCGTTGTCCGGGCCGTTGCACGGCGGTGCGCCGAGCAGGGCGCTGGACACCCTCGACGCGATCGGCACGCCCGACCGCATCGACCCCTGGATCCGTGAACGTGTGCTCGCCGGCGAGCGGATCATGGGCTTCGGCCACGCGATCTACCGCACGGAGGACCCGCGTTCCCGGATGCTCCGGGAGGTCGCCCAACGGTTCGGCGGCCCCCGCGTCGACTTCGCGGTCGAGGTCGAACGCCATGTCGAGGCGATCCTGGCCGAGTTGAAGCCGGGGCGGGAGCTGCACACCAACGTCGAGTTCTACGCGGGCGTGGTCATGGAGCTGTGCGGGCTGCCCCGGGAGATGTTCACCCCTACGTTCGCGGCGGCGCGGGTGGTGGGGTGGAGCGCCAACATCCTGGAACAGGCGCGGGACTCGAAGATCATTCGGCCGGTGGCGCGGTATGTGGGGCCGCAACCACCCGTGGCGGTACCGGTCATGGCCTGAGTCCGGCTCGCGAAGGCCGGCCGGTGCGAGGCGTCACGACAAGCCGAGTCGCCGGGAGACGACCGCCAGGACGTCGGCCCTGTGGTCCACCAGGAAGAAGTGGCCGCCGGGGTAGGTGTCGAGGGCGAGGCCGCCCTGGTGTGGTGGGCCCAGGCGCGCGCCTCGTCCTCGCTCACCAACGGATCCTCGTCACCGGTGAAGGCATGCACCGGGCAGTTCAGCGGCGGGCCCGGTCGGTACCGGTAGGTCTCCGAGGCCGTGTGGTCGGCGCGCAGCACGGGCAGGGCCAGGCACAGTAGTTCCTCGTCGTCCAGCACCTGTCGGTCGGTGCCGTTGAGCGTGCGGCTCCTCTCGATCAGCTCGTCGTCCGTCCCCAAGTGGACCGTGCCGCCCGTGCGATGACGGGAGGGCGCGGTTCGGGCCGAGACGAACAGCGCACTCGGCGTCCTACCCGCCCCTTCCCGGCGGCGGGCCGGCTCGTAGGCGAGGGTGGCCTCCATGCTGTGGCCGAACAGAGCCAATCGGACCCCGGATCGATGGCTGTACTCGTACAGCCCGACCGCTATGTCTTCGGCGGCGCGGCGGGCCGGGCGGGCATGGACAGGCTGATGGTCGGCCTGAGTGCGGCCTTGAGCGGGCCCGTGTCCAACGCGAGCTGAACACCCCGCCGCGGTACCCGTCGGCCGGGGAGGCGGCGAAGCCTCTCCCTGGGGCCGAACGCGTCAGATGGGCGAAGAGCGTCTCCGGGGCGGCTGCTCGCACTCGGCGAAGGTGGCCAGTCGTCCTTCGACGAGCCGGGTGACCGCCGCCCAACCGCTGGTCCCGCTCGGCATCTTCCGCTCGCGCAATCTCTCCGGAGGCAACGCCGTCCACTTCCTCCTGGTCGGCGGCACCATGTCGTTCAACATCCTGATCGCGCTGTACATGCAGGAGTCCGCGGGCTACTCCCCGGCCGAGACCGGCGTCGCCTACCTGCCGCTCGCGGTGGCCGCCGGCGCCTGGTCGGTGGCCCTGTCGGCCCGGCTCAACATGCGGTTCGGGCTGCGCAACGTGCTCATCGCCAGCCTTGGCCTCGTCCTGGTCGGCCTGCTGCTCGTCCTGCGGGCGCCCACCGACCCCACCTACGCGCTCGACATCCAGCCCACCGCCGTCCTGCTCGGTGCCGGCAGCGGTCTGGCCATGCCTGCGGTCATCATGCTGTCCATGCAGGTCAGCTCGCCGAGCGAGGCGGGTCTTGCTTCCGGTCTGGCGGGCAGCGCCGGCACCGTGGGCGACTCGCTGGGCATCGCCGCGCTCACCGCCGTCGCCGCCGCCCACACCCAGAGTGCCCTCGACGACCGCACGGACGCCAAGACCGCGCTCACCGACGGCTTCCACCTCTCCTTCGGCATAGCGGCCGCTCTGGTCGCGGCCGCCGTGGTGGTCGCGGTCGCCGTGCTGCGTGAGGTACCGATGGGCCCGCCCCCTGGCGGACCCGGGGCCGAGGACATGCCCGGCGTGCCGTCGGTCGCCGACTCCGAAGGCGTCAAGTCCTGACCGGGTCCCCGGCCCGGCTCGATCTCCGCCCAGAACCGCGCGGCGGCCACGCCGCAGTGAAGTCCCGTCCCTATCAAAGGAGTTCGCCATGTCCCACACCACGGCCGCCCCCGTGACCGCCTCGCAGGTGCGGCCCCGGGCCATCGCGGTCGGCGCCGCGACGGTCGCCGCCTTACTCGTCTGGGCCCTGGGCAAGGCTTTCGGTGCCGACTACGAGGTCGCGCAGGGCGACGGCAAGGACCCGATGGAGGTCAACGTAGGCCTCGTCGCCGTGTTCGCGCTGATCTCCGCGCTGCTCGGCTGGGGCCTGCTGGCAGCGCTGGAGAGGTTCGTACCCGCCAAGGCCGCCACGATCTGGGTCGTCGTCGCCACGGTCGTCCTGCTCGCCTCGTACGGCATGGTCTTCCCCGCCGACACCTCCTCGGGCACCAAGGCCGCGCTGGCGCTGATCCACACCGCGGTCGGTGTCGTGCTCATCCCGCTGCTGTGGCGCGGTGCCCGCAGGGCCGCCTGACCCACAACCGGCAGAGGCCGGAACAGGCCGCAGAGCCGGGGGCGGCCGCCTTTCGACGTTCGGCGGCTCCCCCTCCGGAGGAGTGGTGACCCCCCGTCACCCCTCCTCCCAGTCCGCCGTCCCCGGATCCAGAGGCGGACGGCGGACTTCGTCGTGTGCGGCGAGCGACCCGATGGCCGCGCGGTTTTCGGGGCGTTGCCACCGGTGCGACGCTCGCCCGGACCAGCGGACCAGCGGAGACGCGGAGACGCGGAGACGCGGACACGGCCCCGGGTCGGGGCAGCGCTGTCGTGCGGCGGGGGACGTCGCGTCTCGTGGCAGATGGACGGGATCTCTGCTCCGCCTCAACGGCGTCGGCAGGCCGGGACCGGGAATGCCTGCGGTGCCGTGCCGTTCGGCAGCGTCGCCCGGTCTTGCGTGACACCCTGCGCTCGGCCCACCTCAGCAACGGAGGGTGTTGCCGATGCCTGCCGGGACCGTCGTGGGCGAAGGCGTCGTAGCCCGTCAAACGGCGCACCGGCGATCACGGTGGCGAGTGCGCGCTCCTGGCCGTCGGCCGGTGCACGACATCGACCAGTACGAGACATCGACCAGGGCGAGCGGCAGGGGGACACCCTGCTGACCGCTGTGGCCGTGCCAACGCCGCTCACCGCGTTGCCCGGACTGGGCAGCGCCGTATCCCGTGATGGCCGAGGGGCCGTTGCACCGGGCCCCAGTCGGACACACGACTCCCCGGACCCGGTCCACGGCACGGGGGGACCGGGGGCGCCGGTGATGAATCGACCAGGGCTCACGGCGTCCCGCGACGGGCGTACCTGCTTCCGCATGCGCCCCTGGTCAAGGCTGTTGCCGCATTTTTCACTCAGTCGCAGAGTGATAACACGCGCATCGCGCGCACCAAAGTGGCTATCTTTGCCTGGCCCCATCCGGGGCGGCTCCGGCCAACACCTCGCGCGCGGAGCGCACTCCGACGCACTGCCGACGAACCACCGCGGGTGACTTCGGAGGGCACAGCCATCCCTCTGAGTCACAAGGGCGGTACATCTCCGTGAAGATCGTGCGACGTGTCGGGGTCTCTCCTCGGGAGCGTGGCAGTACCACAGGGCAGACGTGCCCTGACATCTTCGAGCTCAGCAGCGGCGACTTCGCCGTCATCGGGCGCGAAGCGACCGCGGAGCTCGACCATGAGCTCCCGGCGGACGCCGCACGAGCGGATTACGAGCGGATCGTCGTCATCACGCGCGAGACACTCGTCCGTGCCAAGCACGACATCCCCGACGCCTGACATCTCCTGCCAGGTTGCTGCCCTTGCCGAGGCCTGGCTCATCGAAGCCGGGCCTCGCTGTCATGCCGACTCTTCAGGTGGCTCGCCCACGACCCACCATTCGTCGATGTCGGAGTCGGCGAGGTCCCGGATCAGATCGTCCATCATCCGCCCGAGGATGAACTCCTCCGATGTCTCGAGCAGGCTCTTGCGGTGGTGGCGGGTCGCCTCCCAGTACTCGCGGAACACCTTGTTCCGGCACATCACCCGCAGATGCCCGTACAGCTCCGCCTGGGAGAGGGCGCCGATCCGGTAGAAGTACAGGTTGTTGACGTAGAGCGCGTTGGCGAAGAGGAACTGGCGCTGCCTGTCCGGCGAGACCTCCGACTCGTACGTGTCCAGTACCTCGGCCAGGGCCGGATCGTCCATGGCCTTGCAGAGCAACTCGAAGGAGAGCCTGTGCTGTTCGGTCAGGGCGGCCCTCCTGCGGTGCCGGGAGCCCGGCATGCTGAGAGTGTCGAGGACGACCGCGAACTTCGCCTTCGCAACCGAAGCGGTCCTCCGTACACCTGCGTTCAGTGTGGCCATGTCAACCCCCGGTTCAGGCGGCCGTTCCGCCGGTCGTCGGGGTGCGGGTCGACTGATGGGGACCGGCGAGCGGTGGGCGGCGCTTGCCGTCTCCCAGGGTGCCGAGCGGCTCTGATCGGCGGGGGAGGCGGAGAGGAGGCGCACGGAGGGAAGTGAGGGTCGCACGGACCGGCGCCTTGCCCAACGTCTGCCCCGCATGTGCTGCTAACAACCGTTCACTTCGGAGTGATTGTTCCGGCTCGTATCCTGGTCCGGCATTCCAACCGCGTATGTGCGCCGGGGTCGCGATCCGGTGCACGCAGCAGCGTGAAAGAGGTCGCACGTTGAGTCAGCCGAGCGGGAGCCCCCGGCAGATCCCGGTCGTCGTCCTCGCCGGATTCCTGGGTTCCGGCAAGACGACCCTCCTCAACCATCTGCTGCACCGCAGCGGTGGCAGCCGTATCGGAGCCGTCGTCAACGACTTCGGTGCCATCGAGATCGACGCCATGGCCGTGGCCGGTGCGCTCGGTGACTCCACCGTCTCCCTCGGGAACGGCTGCCTGTGCTGTGCCGTCGACGTCAGCGAGCTCGACGGCTACCTCGAGAAGCTCGCCCATCCCGACGCCGGCATCGACGTCATCGTGATCGAGGCCAGTGGACTCGCCGAGCCGCAGGAACTCGTGCGGATGGTGCTCGCCAGCGAGCTGCCCGACATCGTCTACGGCGGCCTCGTCGAGGTCGTCGACGCCGCCGAGTTCGACGACACCCGCGCCCGGCACCCCGAACTCGACCGGCATCTCGCCCTCGCCGACCTCGTCGTGGTCAACAAGCTCGACCGGGCACCCGAGGCCGAGCGCGTCCTCGGCCTGGTTCATCGACTCGTCGACCACGCTGCCGTCGTCCCGGCCACCTACGGTCGCATCGACCCCGAGTTCCTCTTCGACTGCCGTCCCGGCGAGGAGCGCATCGGACAGCTCTCCTTCGACGACCTGCACGATCACGCCAACGGCGACGACCACGCCCACGGCGAGGATCACACCGGGCATCTGCACTCCGGCTACGACACCCTCTCCTTCACCTCCGACGTCCCCCTCGACCCCCGCCGGACGATGCGGTTCCTCGACAGCAGGCCCGAGGGTCTCTACCGGATCAAGGGGTACGTCGACTTCGGGCCGTACGACGTCCGCAACCGGTACGCCGTCCATGCCGTCGGGCGGTTTCTTCGCTTCTACCCGGAGGCCTGGGCGCCGGGTGACGCCCGCCTCACCCAGCTCGTCCTCATCGGCTCCGCCATCGACGTGCCCGCCCTCGGCGAGGAACTGGAGGTGTGCAAGGCGGACGCGAACGCCCCGCACACCGACGAGGCCGGCATGTGGGGCGTCCTGCGCTATGTACCGGGCACCGAGGGGGACCCGGAGGAACCGGCCTGAGCGCCGGTCCGGCTCAGACCGGTCCCGCCACCACCGACACCGTCTTCGCCAGCGACACGCCCGAGCCGTCGCGGCGCGGGTCCATCTCGGGAAGCTCGGCCGGGGTGCCGTTCTTCTGTGCCGCGCGCGCCGGGACGGCGCCTGCCCAGGCCAGGGACAGGCAGTCCTCGCCCTTGAGGAACCGCTGGCAGCGGACGCCGCCCGTGGCACGGCCCTTGCGCGGGTACTGGTCGAACGGGGTCAGCTTGGCCGTCGTCTGGACCGAGTCGTCGAGCGTGCCGCGTGAGCCCGCGACCGTGAAGACGACGGCGTCCACCGCAGGGTCCACCGCGGTGAAGGAGATCACCTTCGCGCCCTCCACGAGCTTGATGCCCGCCATGCCGCCCGCCGGACGGCCCTGCGGACGGACCTGCGAGGCCTGGTAACGCAGCAGTTGCGCGTCGTCCGTGATGAAGACGAGGTCCTCCTCGCCGGTACGCAGTTCGATCGCGCCGACGATCCGGTCGCCCTCCTTGAGCGTGATGACCTCCAACTCGTCCTTGTTGGACGGGTAGTCGGGGACCACGCGCTTGACGACGCCCTGTTCGGTGCCGAGCGCCAGACCCGGGGAGGACTCGTCCAGCGTCATCAGGCAGACCAGCGTCTCGCCGTCCTCCAGGGAGAGGAACTCCGACAGCGGGGCACCGCCCGACAGGTTGGGGGCCGACGCGGTGTCCGGGAGCTGCGGCAGGTCGATGACGTTCAGCCGCAGCAGGCGGCCGGACGAGGTGACCGCGCCGATTTCGCCCCGCGCGGTGGTCTGCACCGCCGAGACGATCACGTCGTGCTTGCTACGCCTGCCGTCGGCGTCCTCCGGGAACGGCTCGCCGTTCGACGTGCGGGCCAGCAGACCCGTCGAGGACAGCAGCACCCGGCACGGGTCGTCCGCGACCTGGAGGGGAACCGCGGCCACGGGAGCGTTCGCCCCCGACTCCAGCAGGACCGTACGCCGCTCGGTGCCGAACTTCTTGGCCACCGCGGCCAGTTCGGTGGAGACCAGCTTGCGCAGCTCGGCGTCCGACTCCAGGATCCGGGTCAGCTCCGCGATCTCCGCGTTCAGCCGGTCCTGCTCCGACTCCAGCTCGATGCGGTCGAACCGGGTGAGCCGCCGCAGGGGCGTGTCCAGGATGTACTGCGTCTGGATCTCGCTCAGCGAGAACCGCTCGATCAGGCGCTCCTTGGCCTGCGCGGAGTTGTCGCTGGAGCGGATGATGCGGATGACCTCGTCGATGTCGACCAGGGCGGTGAGCAGGCCCTCGACCAGGTGCAGGCGGTCGCGCCGCTTGGTGCGCCGGAACTCGCTGCGGCGGCGCACCACTTCGAAGCGGTGGTCGAGGTAGACCTCCAGGAGCTCCTTGAGGCCGAGGGTGAGGGGCTGTCCGTCGACCAGCGCCACGTTGTTGACGCCGAAGGACTCCTCCATCGGCGTCAGCTTGTAGAGCTGCTCCAGGACCGCCTCCGGCACGAAGCCGTTCTTGATCTCGATGACCAGGCGCAGGCCGTGCGCGCGGTCCGTGAGGTCCTTGACGTCGGCGATGCCCTGGAGCTTCTTCGAGCCGACCAGGTCCTTGATCTTGGCGATGACCTTCTCGGGACCGACCGTGAAGGGCAGTTCGGTGACGACGAGGCCCTTGCGGCGCGCGGTCACCGTCTCCACCGCGACCGTCGCGCGGATCTTGAAGGTGCCGCGGCCCGTCTCGTAGGCGTCCCGGATGCCGGAGAGGCCCACGATCCGGCCGCCGGTGGGCAGGTCGGGGCCCGGGATGTGCCGCATCAGGGCGTCCAGATCCGCGTTCGGGTAGCGGATCAGGTGGCGGGCGGCCGAGATGACCTCGCCGAGGTTGTGCGGCGCCATGTTGGTGGCCATGCCGACCGCGATGCCCGAGGAGCCGTTCACCAGGAGGTTGGGGAAGGCGGCGGGCAGCGCGCCCGGCTCCTGCTCCTGGCCGTCGTAGTTGGGCGCGAAGTCGACGGTGTCCTCGTCGATGGACTCCGTCATCAGGCTCGCGGCCTCGGCGGCGCGGCACTCGGTGTACCGCATGGCGGCCGGCGGGTCGTCGTTGCCCAGCGAACCGAAGTTGCCGTGGCCGTCGACGAGCGGGACGCTCATCGAGAAGGGCTGGGCCATGCGCACCAGGGCGTCGTAGATCGACGCGTCGCCGTGCGGGTGCAGCTTGCCCATGACCTCGCCGATCACGCGGGCGCACTTCACGTAGCCGCGGTCGGGGCGCAGGCCCATCTCGTTCATCTGGTAGACGATGCGGCGGTGCACCGGCTTGAGGCCGTCGCGGGCGTCGGGGAGCGCGCGGGAGTAGATGACCGAGTACGCGTACTCGAGGTACGAGCCCTTCATCTCGTCCACGACGTCGATGTCGAGGATCCGCTCCTCGTACGAGTCGTCGGGCGGCGGGGTCTTCGTGCTGCGGCGGGCCATCGCTGCCGGCTCCTCTTTTCTGGTCGCTCGCCTACGGGTCGCTCACATCGGCCCTTTGGCTCACTCTTGCTGAAGCGTGAACAGGTTCTGACGCGGACCATTGTGGACTGCGGCACTGACAGTCCGGGCCAGGACCCGGCTGAGCCGCACGGCCCGGCGACCGCACAGCGTCCTGCTCACGGTTGCCCGCAGGCTACGCGATCCGCTGTGGGCGTACGCGCTGCGGGAACTTCACCGAGGGTCCGCACGCTTGCATACAGTGGCAGGACCGGCAGGAAAACCGCGGTTTCAAGGACCGCGAACGCGATCGAAGGGACGTACATGCCCATGGGTCACACGGCCACAGACCAGGCAGGCACCGGGGGCCTGACAGCGACCGAGCACCGCCTGGCCAACGGGCTGCGCGTGGTGCTCTCCGAGGACCACCTGACCCCGGTCGCGGCGGTGTGCCTCTGGTACGACGTCGGTTCGCGCCACGAGGTCAAGGGGCGTACCGGTCTGGCTCACCTCTTCGAGCACCTGATGTTCCAGGGCTCCAAGCAGGTCCACGGCAACGGGCACTTCGAGCTCGTCCAGGGCGCCGGCGGCTCGCTCAACGGCACCACCAGCTTCGAGCGCACCAACTACTTCGAGACCATGCCGACCCACCAGCTGGAGCTCGCCCTCTGGCTGGAGGCCGACCGCATGGGCTCGCTGCTGGCCGCCCTCGACGACGAGTCGATGGAGAACCAGCGCGACGTCGTCAAGAACGAGCGCCGGCAGCGCTACGACAACGTCCCCTACGGCACCGCGTTCGAGAAGCTGACCGCGCTCGCCTACCCGGAGGGCCACCCGTACCACCACACGCCGATCGGCTCGATGGCCGACCTGGACGCGGCCACCCTGGAGGACGCGCGCGCGTTCTTCCGGACGTACTACGCCCCCAACAACGCCGTCCTGTCGGTCGTCGGCGACATCGACCCGGAGCAGACGCTCGCCTGGGTCGAGAAGTACTTCGGCTCCATCCCCTCGCACGACGGCAAGTCCGCTCCGCGTGACGGCTCGCTCCCCGAGATCATCGGCGAGCAGCTGCGCGAGGTCGTCGAGGAGGAGGTTCCCGCGCGCGCGTTGATGGCCGCCTACCGGCTGCCGCACGACGGCACCCGCGAGGCCGACGCGGCGGACCTGGCGCTGACCGTCCTCGGCGGCGGTGAGTCGTCCCGCCTCTACAACCGGCTCGTACGACGCGACCGTACGGCCGTCGCTGCGGGCTTCGGACTGCTGCGCCTGGCGGGTGCGCCCTCCCTTGGCTGGCTCGACGTGAAGACCTCCGGTGACGTCGAGGTGCCGGTCATCGAGGCCGCCATCGACGAGGAACTCGCCCGGTTCGCCGAGGAGGGCCCGACCGACGAGGAGATGGAGCGCGCGCAGGCCCAGTTGGAGCGCGAGTGGCTGGACCGGCTCGGTACCGTGGCGGGCCGCGCCGACGAACTGTGCCGCTACGCCGTCCTGTTCGGCGACCCGCAGCTCGCCCTCACCGCCGTGCAGCGCGTCCTGGAAGTGAGCGCCGAGGACGTCCAGAAGGTCGCCAAGGCCAAGCTGCGCCCCGACAACCGCGCGGTGCTCGTCTACGAGCCGACCGTCGCCGAAGCCCCCGCCGACCAGGACGAGAACGAGGAGGCGGCCAAGTGACCGAGCTCGCCGCGATGGAATTCCACCCTCAGCCGCAGGCGGGTGAGCCCAAGGTCTGGGCCTTCCCCGCTCCTGAGCGCGGGACGCTCGACAACGGTCTCACCGTCCTGCGCTGCCACCGCCCCGGCCAGCAGGTCGTCGCCGTCGAGGTCCTTCTGGACGCTCCTCTGGAGGCCGAACCGGCCGGCCTCGACGGGGTCGGCACGATCATGGCGCGTGCCTTCTCGGAGGGCACCGACAAGCACTCCGCCGAGGAGTTCGCCGCCGAACTGGAGCGCTGCGGCGCCACCCTCGACGCGCACGCCGACCACCCGGGCGTCCGGCTGAGTCTCGAAGTGCCGGCCTCCCGCCTCGCCAAGGCGCTCGGTCTGCTGGCCGACGCCCTCAGGGCGCCCGCCTTCGCGGACAGCGAGATCGAGCGGCTCGTCAACAACCGCCTGGACGAGATCCCGCACGAGCTCGCCAACCCGTCCCGCCGTGCCGCCAAGGAGCTCTCCCGGGAGCTGTTCCCGGCGGACTCGCGCATGTCCCGCCCGCGTCAGGGCACCGAGGAGACGGTCGAGAGCATCGACTCCGCGGCGGTGCGCGGCTTCTACGAGAAGCATGTGCGGCCTGCCACCGCGACCGCCGTGGTCGTCGGCGACCTCACCGGCATCGACCTGGACGAGCTGCTCGGCGACACCCTCGGCTCCTGGACAGGCTCCACGGCCGAGCCGCGGCCCGTGCCGCCGGTGACCGCCGACGACACCGGCCGGGTCGTCATCGTGGACCGCCCCGGCGCCGTCCAGACGCAGCTGCTGATCGGCCGTATCGGCGCCGACCGGCACGCGCGCGTGTGGCCCGCGCAGGTGCTCGGCACGTACTGCCTCGGCGGCACCCTCACCTCCCGGCTGGACCGTGTCCTGCGCGAGGAGAAGGGCTACACCTACGGCGTGCGGTCGTTCGGGCAGGTCCTCAGGTCCGCCCCGGACGGCTCGGGCGCCGCGATGCTCGCCATCAGCGGCTCGGTCGACACCCCGAACACCGGTCCCGCTCTGGAGGACCTGTGGAAGGTGTTGCGCACCCTCGCCGAGGGCGGTCTCACCGATGCCGAGCGCGATGTCGCCGTACAGAACCTCGTCGGCGTGGCACCGCTCAAGTTCGAGACGGCGGCGGCCGTGGCGGGCACCCTGGCCGATCAGGTCGAGCAGCACCTGCCGGACGACTTCCAGGCGACCCTGTACCGGCAGCTCGCCGCGACCGGCACCGTCGAGGCCACCGCGGCCGTGGTGAACGCCTTCCCGGTGGACCGTCTGGTGACGATCCTGGTCGGCGACGCCGCCGCCATCAAGGAGCCCGTCGAGGCCCTCGGCATCGGCGAGGTCAAGGTCGTGTCCGCCGAGTAGAGGGGCCGGCAGAGCAGGCGCCACAAAGGGGCCCTGGTGACGGAAGTGTCACCAGGGCCCTTAGATGTCCGAATTGGGCAGGAGGTTGCCTGTCTGCTGTGTGGGATGCGCTACAAAAACCGTGATCGGTTTGGGGATTGAAAGTCGGCCCGCTTAGCGTCATCCCGGCTGTTCGTCAGGCAGTGCGCCGCGTCCGTGGCACCGGACAGTCATCGCCGAGTCCCCGCATGGCGCGAGCCAGGGGAGCCGGGGACCCACATGCGTTGTCCCTGGGGTGAATCGGACGCCCGCGCGAACAGCGAGGGGGTCCGTAGGAGACCTTCCTGCTCCGAACCCGTCAGCTAACCCGGTAGGCGAGAAGGAAGGAAAGGACCAGCCACTACATGGCGTTCACCTGCGCCGCCGGGAAGCACCGTCGTCCCAGCCGGATGAAGCGCACCACCGCCCGTGCGGCGGGCGTCGCGGCCCTCGCCACCACCGGCGTCATCGGCACCATCGCCACTCCGGCGCTCGCCGCCGGGAACTCCGTCGAACAGACCGGGCTCATGCCCGTCGTCAGTGTCGGCGACTCCCTCGCCGATCAGCTCGACGCCCAGGCCGCCGCCCAGCAGCGGGCCGCCGAGCAGAAGAAGGCGGAGGCCGAGGCCAAGAGGAAGGCCGAGGCGCGGGCCAAGGAGGCACGCGAGGCCAAGGAGCGCGCCGCCCGCGCGGCCGAGCGCGAGCGCCTCAACAGGTTCGTCACCCCGATCTCCGGCTCCTACGTCTCCACCGGCTACAAGACCGGCGGCTCCCTGTGGTCCTCCGGCAGCCACACCGGTGTCGACTTCCACGCCGCGAGCGGCACCTCCGTCCACGCGGTCGGCCGCGGCACGGTCGTGGAGGCAGGCTGGGGCGGGTCGTACGGCAACGAGATCGTGATCAGGATGGCCGACGGCACGTACACCCAGTACGGCCACCTGTCGTCCATCGGCGTCTCGGTCGGCCAGTCGGTCACCCCCGGCCAGCAGATCGGCCTGTCCGGCGCGACCGGGAACGTCACCGGGCCGCACCTGCACTTCGAGGCCCGCACCAGCGCCGAGTACGGCTCGGACATCGACCCCGTCGGCTATCTGCGCTCGCACGGCGTGAGTGTCTGACGACGTACCGCGAGATCTTCTTCGGCCCCGGCTCCTCCGAGCCGGGGTTTCCGCGTTTAGAGTGCCCTGCTGTCCAAAAAATATCCCTGGATTCCGGTCCGCCGTCGGAAATTCGCGCTCATTGCAATAGAGTCACTGAACACACGTCAATCGGCGACGTTTCACGGGGATTAAGACGGAGGTCGGACATGCGTATTCCGGCGCACTCGGTATGCACGGCTATCCGCGACGACATCGTCGCCGGTGTCTACGAGCGCGGCAGCCGGCTCACCGAGGAACTGCTCGCCCGCCGCTACGGCGTCTCCCGCGTCCCCGTCCGCGAGGCCCTGCGCACGCTGGAGGCCGAGGGCTTCGTGGTGACGCGCCGCCACGCGGGCGCGTGCGTGGCCGAACCGACCGACCAGGAGGGCGCCGACCTCTTGGAGATGTGCATGCTGCTGGAGCCGCTCAGCGCCTCCAGGGCCGCCCAGCGGCGCACCGAGGCCCATCTGAAGGTGCTGCGCGGCCTGGTCCGGCTGGGCCAGGAGCGGGCCAGGCGGGGCAACAGTGAGGATCTGCGCTCCCTGGGGGGCTGGTTCCACGAGACGCTCGCCCAGGCCGCCGGAAGCCCTGCCATGACCTCGATGCTGACCCAGCTGCGGCACAAGATCGCCTGGATGTACGTGGTGGACGCGCCCGCCAACCCGGTGGAGTCCTGGGCGGAGCACGGCGCGATCGTGGACGCGGTGGCGCGCGGGGACGGTGAGCGGGCGCGGGCGATCACCGCCCTGCACGCCGAGCGTTCGGGCGCGGTGCACCGTCTGCGGTTCGGCTCCGGCGCCGATCGCCCGGACCGTGTGAGGACCTCGCAACATCCTGTAAACGTGACGGGTCTGCGGCATTAACACGGGCGCCGTATACAAAGAGTGGGTAATTCGCGGGGGGCTATTTCCGCTGCCCGTAAAAGGGAAATGCGAAGGGCCCGCCCGATAATTCGGACGAGCCCTTCGGCGGTGTTTTACGACGCTGTGCCCGAAAGGGCTCAGACGGTCTCGGGAAGCTCCTCGAGCCCCTCGGCGACCAGTTTCGCGAGCCTGTCGAGGGCCGCGTCCGCACCCTCGGCGTCGGAGGCGAGGACGATCTCCTCGCCACCCTGGGCGCCCAGCCCGAGCACGGCCAGCATGGACGCCGCGTTGACGGGGTTGCCGTCGGTCTTGGCGATCGTCACCGGGATACCTGCGGCCGTGGTGGCCCGGACGAAGATGGAAGCGGGGCGGGCGTGGAGACCCTCGGCCCAGCCGACGTTGACGCGGCGCTCAGCCATGTGATGCTGCCCTTCGGTGTTCAGGGTTGTCTAGACCAGTTTCCCACACGTGAAGCGTCTCCGGAGGGGGCTCGTTCGCCCCCTGCGGGGTGAGCGGTCGGACCGCGGCCTCGGCCCGACTTCCGTCCCGGCGATGACAGGCGAGTCCTCGCGGGTTCCCGCGCGTTCTCGCTTCGTTCTCCACAGACTGCCTCGCGCTGTTGTCATACGCGAGCCGTACTCTGGGGCCCATGCAGAGCGCGTCGGACCGGCACGAGTACCCCGCCCACTGGGAGGCCGACGTGGTGCTGCGCGACGGCGGTACCGCGCGCATCAGGCCCATCACCGTCGACGACGCCGATCGCCTGGTCAGCTTCTACGAGCAGGTCTCGGACGAGTCGAAGTACTACCGCTTCTTCGCGCCCTACCCTCGCCTGTCCGCCAAGGACGTCCACCGCTTCACGCACCACGACTTTGTGGACCGGGTGGGTCTCGCCGCCACGGTCGGCGGCGAGTTCATCGCCACCGTACGCTACGACCGCATCGGCGCCGACGGGATGCCCGCCTCCGTCCCCGCCGACGAGGCCGAGGTCGCCTTCCTCGTCCAGGACGCCCACCAGGGGCGCGGTGTGGCCTCCGCCCTCCTCGAACACATCGGTGCCGTCGCCCGCGAGCGCGACATCCGACGCTTCGCCGCCGAGGTGCTGCCCGCCAACGCCAAGATGATCAAGGTGTTCACGGACGCCGGGTACACCCAGAAGCGCAGCTTCGAAGACGGCGTCGTACGCCTGGAGTTCGACCTGGAGCCCACCGACCGCTCGCTCGCCGTGCAGTACGCGCGCGAACAGCGTGCCGAGGCGCGGTCCGTGCAGCGGCTGCTCACCCCCGGCTCCGTCGCCGTCGTCGGCGTCGGCCGCACCCCCGGCGGCGTGGGCCGCAGCGTGCTCGGCAACATCAGGGAGGCCGGGTTCACGGGCCGCCTGTACGCCGTGAACAAGGCCTTCCCCGAGGACTGCAAGGACCTCGACGGGATCCCCGCGCACCGCTCGGTGCGCGACATCGACGGCCCCGTCGACCTCGCGGTCGTCGCCGTTCCCGCCGAGCACGTCCCCGAAGTCGTCGCCGAGTGCGGGGCGCACGGCGTCCAGGGACTCGTCGTGCTCTCCGCCGGGTACGCCGAGAGCGGCCCCGAGGGGCGCGAGCGCCAGCGTGAACTCGTGCGGCACGCACGCGCGTACGGCATGCGCATCATCGGCCCCAACGCCTTCGGGATCATCAACACCTCCCCGGACGTCCGGCTGAACGCCTCGCTGGCCCCCGAGACCCCCCGCCCCGGCCGGATCGGCCTGTTCGCCCAGTCCGGCGCCATCGGCATCGCCCTGCTCTCCCGGCTGCACCGCCGCGGCGGCGGCGTCACCGGCGTGACCGGCGTCTCCACCTTCGTTTCCTCCGGCAACCGCGCGGACGTGTCCGGCAACGACGTCCTCCAGTACTGGTACGACGACCCGGACACCGACGTCGCCCTCATGTACCTGGAGTCCATCGGCAACCCCCGCAAGTTCACCCGCCTCGCCAGGCGAACGGCGGCGGCGAAGCCCCTGGTCGTCGTACAGGGCTCGGGGACCACCCCGCAGGGACACGCCGTCCGGGCTACGCGGCTGCCGCACGCCACGGTGTCCGCGCTGCTCAGGCAGGCCGGGGTGATCCGGGTCGACACCATCACCGAACTGGTGGACACCGGCCTGCTGCTCGCCCGCCAGCCGCTGCCCACCGGACCCAGGGTGGCGATCCTGGGCAACTCCGAGTCGCTGGGGCTGCTGACGTACGACGCGTGCGTGTCGGAGGGCCTCACGCCGGCCCATCCTCTGGACCTGACCACGGCCGCCTCGCCGGAGGACTTCCACTCGGCACTCGCGCGCGCGTTGGCGGACGACGCCTGCGACGCCGTGATCGTGACGGCGATTCCGGCCGTGGGAGAGGGCGTCGCCGGACTCTCCGGCGCCGCGGGACCCACCGGGGACGCGGCACTGGCGGAGGCACTGCGCTCGGCGGCCGAGCGGGTGCCGGGCAAGCCGGTGCTGGTGGTCCACGTCGAACTGGGCGGGCTCGCGGAGGCCCTGTCCGCTGCGGTGAGCACAGCGCCGTCGACGTCGCCCGGAGCCGCGTCACGGAACGACGGCGGGGCCGCGACACCTTCTCCCGCCCCGGCGCCCGGAGCGATCCGCGCCGACCACCCCTTCCGCGCCCTGGACCGCCTGCGGGCCCCGGCCGCCGCCGAGGCGCAGCTCCCCGGCCCCGGGTCCGCCACCGCCCCCCGCCTCATCCCCGCCTACCCCGCCGCCGAACGCGCGGTGCGGGCCCTCGCCGACGCCGTGCAGTACGCCCAGTGGCGCCGGGAGGCCGCCGAGCCCGGCAAGGTGCCCGACTACGAGGACATCGACGAGAAGGGCGCGGCCACCCTCATCGACGGCCTGCTCACGCGCGGGCAGGGCCTCACCCTCGGCACGGAGGAGACCTGCGAGCTGCTCGGCAGATACGGCGTCCAGGTCCACCGCGCCCTGCCCGCCCCCACCCCCGAGGCCGCCGCCGAGGCCGCCCGCACCCTCGGTTACCCGGTCGCCCTCAAGGCCACCGCCCCGCACCTGCGTCACCGCGCCGACCTCGGCGGGGTACGCCTGGACCTCATGGACGAGGAGCAGTTGCGGCGGGGGTACGCCGAGCTGACCGAGCTGTTCGGCACCCCCGACGAACTGCGGCCGGTCGTCCAGGGCATGGCACCGCGCGGGGTGGACACGGTGATCCGGGCCGTCATCGACCCCGCCGCCGGCGCCGTGCTCTCCTTCGGGCTCGCCGGGGCCGCCTCACAGCTGCTCGGGGACACCGCGCACCGGCTGATTCCGGTCACCGACCGGGAGGCGACGACCCTGGTCCGCTCGATCCGGACCGCACCGCTCCTCTTCGGCTGGCGCGGGTCCACGCCGGTCGACACACCCGCCCTGGAGGAGCTCCTGCTGCGGGTGTCCCGGCTGGTCGACGACCATCCCGAGGTCGTCGCGGTCACTCTGGAGCCGGTCGTCGTCGCCCAGCGTGGTCTGAGCGTCCTCGGCGCCTCCGTACGGCTCGCGCCGCCGCCCGCCCGCGACGACCTCGGCCCGCGGACACTCCCCGTGTACTGAGCTGCGGCGAGCGGTGCCTCGCAGCCGGTGCGCCACCGTAGGATGGACGTCATGGCCAAGACCAGTACGACGACCCAGGGGCTGCGTGCGGCGATCGAGCGCAGCGGCTACTACCCGGCCCTCGTGGCCGAGGCGGTGGAGTCCGCCCTGGGCGGCGAGCCCATCCGGTCGTACCTGGTCCACCAGGAGACGACGTTCGACCAGAACGAGGTGCGGCGGCACGTGACCGTGCTCGTCCTCACCGGCAACCGCTTCATCGTCAGCCACACCGACGAGCAGAACGAGGACACCACCTCCCCGACGCCGTACGCCACGACGTCCACGGAGTCCGTGAAGATCGGCCGGATCTCGTCGGTCGTGGTCAGCCGTGTCGTCGCCAACCCGGAGTCGTACCAGCCGGGCACGCTGCCCCGCGAGGTCGTGCTGACGATCGGCTGGGGCGCCGTCTCCCGCATCGACCTGGAGCCCGCCGCCTGCGGCGACCCCAACTGCGAGGCGGACCACGGCTACACCGGCAGCTCCACGGCGGACGACCTCAGCCTGCGCGTCAGCGAGGCCGGGGACGGCCCGGACACCGTGCGTCAGGCGCTCGCCTTCGCGCAGGCCCTCTCCGAGGCGACCGCGGACGTCACCCGCTGATGGCGGCGCAGCCCGCCTCCGCCTGGGACCACCCGGAACCCCTCGCTCTCGACACCGCACCCGTGCCCGAGTACGGCACCGGCTCCCTCGCCGACCTCCTGCCCACCCTGGCCGCCGGCATGGCCGTACCGGGCATGACCGCCGCGATCCCGGAGCTCACGCCCGCCGACCGCAACTGCGTGTTCCTGATCGACGGTCTCGGCTGGGAGCAGCTGAAGGCACACCCGGACGAGGCGCCCTTCATGGCCTCCCTGCTGGGCAGCTCGCGCGGCGGCACCGGCCGCCCCCTGACCACCGGCTACCCGGCGACCACCGCGACCTCCCTCGCCTCGGTCGGCACCGGCCGGCCGCCGGGCGCGCACGGACTGCCCGGGTACACCGTGCGCAACCCCGCCACCGGCGAGCTGATGAACCAGCTGCGCTGGCAGCCGTGGACCAAGCCGCAGGACTGGCAGCCGTACCCCACCGTCTTCCAACTCGCCGACCGGGCGGGCGTGCACGCGGCCCAGGTCTCCTCGCCCACCTTCCAGAACACCCCGCTGACCAAGGTCGCGCTCAGCGGCGGCACGTTCCACGGACGGCTGTCCGGCGAGGACCGCATGGACCTCGCGGCCGAGCAACTGGCCGCAGGCGACCGCTCCCTCGTGTACACCTACTACGCCGAGGTCGACGGCGCGGGCCACCGTTTCGGCGTCGACTCCGACACCTGGCGCGGCCAGTTGATGTACGTCGACCGGCTGGTTCAGCGCCTCGCCGAGCAACTGCCGCCGAACAGCGCGCTCTACGTCACCGCCGATCACGGCATGATCGACATCCCCTTCGACGAGGAGCACCGCATCGACTTCGACGCGGACTGGGAACTGCGCGCAGGAGTCGCCCTGTTGGGCGGCGAGGGCCGGGCCCGCCATGTCTACGCCGTGCCGGGCGCCTCGGGTGACGTCCTGACCTGCTGGCGCGAGGTCCTCGGTGAGCAGTTCTGGATCGCCTCACGGGACGAGGCGATCGCGGCGGGCTGGTTCGGGCCGCCCGACGGCTTCGACGAGCGGGTGTACGGCCGGATCGGTGACGTGGTCGCCGCCGCCCGCGACGACGTCCTCATCGTCGCCTCCGAGCGGGAGCCGAAGGAGTCGGCGATGGTCGGCAACCACGGCTCGATGACCCCTGCCGAGCAGCTGGTCCCGCTGCTCGAAGTACGCTCCTGAAGCCCTCTGTCCCCTTCGCCGAAAGGTGCTCGACTCGCCATGCCCGAGCTGGTGTTCTTCTCCGGAACGATGGACTGCGGGAAGTCCACTCTGGCGTTGCAGATTGCGCACAACCGGTCGGCGAGGGGTCTGCAGGGTCTGATCTTCACCCGCGACGACCGTGCGGGGGAGGGCAAGCTCTCCTCACGGCTCGGGCTGGTGACCGACGCGGTCGAGGCGGTGCCGGGCATGGATCTGTACGCCCATGTCGTCGACCGGGTGTCGCAGGGCGGCAGGGTCGACTACCTGGTCGTGGACGAGGCGCAGTTCCTGGAGCCGGCGCAGATCGACCAACTGGCGCGGGTCGTCGACGACCTGGGCCTGGATGTCTTCGCCTTCGGCATCACCACGGACTTCCGTACGAAGCTCTTCCCCGGCTCGCGGCGGCTGATCGAGCTGGCGGACCGCCTCGAGACGCTTCAGGTGGAGGCGATGTGCTGGTGCGGGGCGCGTGCCACGCACAACGCCCGGACCCTGGGCGGCGAGATGGTGGTGGAGGGCGAGCAGGTCGTCGTCGGTGACGTGAGCGGCTTCCGTGAGGAGGTCGGCTACGAGGTGCTGTGCCGACGGCACCATCGTCGCCGTATGACGAGCGCTTCCGCCCATGCCGGCGCGCTCTCGCCGGACGTGCTGCCGGTGGGCTCCGACTGAGCTCGCTCCGCAGGGTTCCGTCCGGTACGGCTGTCCGCACAGACCGTCGGACCCGCACGTCTGTCCGCACCGGCCGTCGGACTCGCCCGTCTCAGGGCTGCGTCTCCCCGGCCCGGACCAGACCGCTTTCGTAGGCCATGACGACGAGCTGGGCGCGGTCCCGTGCGCCGAGTTTGGCCATGGCCCGGTTGGCGTGGGTCTTGACGGTGACCGGGGTGACGAAGAGGCGTTCGGTGATCTCGCCGTTGGACAGGCCGGTGGCCACCAGGGTCATCACCTCGCGCTCCCGCGGTGTGAGACCGGCGAGCCGGCCGGGGTCCGAGAGCCCCCCGGGGGACGGCTGGGCGAGGAACCGGGCGATCAGTTTCTTCGTCGCGACGGGGGAGAGCAGCGCCTCGTCCGCCGCGACGAGCCTGATGGCGTCGAGGAGTTGGGCGGGTTCGATGCCCTTGCCGGGGAAGCCGCTCGCGCCCGCCCGGAGCGCTTCGACGACGAACTCGTCGACCTCGAACGTGGTGAGGACGAGCACCTTCACTCCGGCCAGGTCCTCGTCCCGG
This sequence comes from Streptomyces sp. NPDC031225, assembly GCF_055570355.1. Classification (NCBI taxonomy): domain Bacteria; kingdom Bacillati; phylum Actinomycetota; class Actinomycetes; order Kitasatosporales; family Streptomycetaceae; genus Streptomyces; species Streptomyces sp. NPDC031225. Next base: position 101,806 of record NZ_JBVIHJ010000015.1, read on the forward strand.
CCGATCAGGCGGGTGGCCTCGATGTCGAGCTCCGGCCTCCGGATGTCCATCACCACGACGTCGGCCCGTTCGGAGCGGGCCAGTCGTAAGGCTTCGTGGCCGTTGGACGCCTCCGCGACGACCTCTATGTCCGGTTGCGCGTCGATGAGCAGGCGGAAGGTACCGCGCAGCAGGGCCTGGTCGTCGGCGAGCAGGACGCGAATCGTCATGAGCGGTGTTCCTTGAGTTCGGCGGGGCCGGTCAGGCGGACGCAGGGGTGAGGGAGAGCGGCAGTTCGGCGACGACCCGGAAGCCGCCCCCGGGCCGTGGCCCGGCGGTGACGGTGCCGCCGACGGCGGTGGCGCGCTCACGCATGCCGATCAGACCGTGTCCGGTACCAGACCCTCGGACCGCGTGCGGCCGGCCGTCGTCCGTGACGGTGACGCGCAGGGTCGTGGCCCCGTGGTCCAGGGCCACCTCGGCGTGGGTCGCGGAGGCGTGCTTGTGGGTGTTGGTGAGGGCTTCCTGGATGATGCGGTAGGCCGTCAGTTCGACGGAGGGCGTCAGGGGCCGGCGGACGCCCGTGCGGGTCACCGTCACGGACAGACCGCCGGTGCGGACACTGCCGAGGGTGTCGAGGTCCGTCAGCCCGGGGAGGGGTGCCCGGGAGTCGGGCGCGTCGTCGGGCCGGCGCAGCAGACCGACGGTGGTCCGCAGTTCGTCGAGGGCGGCGCGGCTGTTGTCCTTGATGTGGGCCAGGGCCTCGTACGCCCGGTCGGGGTCGCTGCGCATCAGGTGGTGGGCCACGCCGGCCTGCGCGTTGACCAGCGTGATGTGGTGGGCGACGACGTCGTGGAGCTCGCGGGCGATGCGGACGCGTTCCTCGGTGACCCGGCGTCGGGCCTCCTCCTCCCGGCTGCGTTCGGCGCTGTCCGCGCGCGCTTCGACCTGCGCGAGGTGCCGTCTACGGCTGCGGACGGCGTCACCCAGGGCGACCGCGGCGATCGCGAAGTCGAACCGCAGCAGGCTGGTCCCCACCAGGAGCGGCTCCTGGTGGGTGGCGGCGTAGACCCCGGTGATCGCGACGGAGGCGACGAGGCCGACGACCCAGGCGGTGCGCCGGGAGCTGCGGGTGGCGAGCGTGTACAGGGCGACGAGGCTCGCCGCCGGAGTCGAGGAGTGCTCCGGGGCCAGGGCCATGCCGGTCAGATCGACCGCCAGCGTGAGGACGACGACGGGCAGGGGCCAACGGCTCCGGAACACGAGGGGGACGCACGACAGTGCCGTCCAGGCCACCCCGGCCGCCCGGGGCGCGTGCCAGCCGGAGTTCCCCCCGGACGTCGCGGCCACGGCGAGGACGATCAGCACCACCGCGGGGAGCCCGTCCCGTATCCGGGCATGACGGGCGAGCCGGCGCCGCATCTCTGTCACCTGTATTTCCACGATGTACGGAGCACGGCCGAGGACGGTCCGGTCCACCCAGCCGCCGACGCGCGGGATGCGGCGAGGCCGCGAGAGGGGACATGGGTGAGCCCTTTCAGCGGTACGTGACACGACCTGGCCGCAACGCCCGGCCCACCCTCACCCTCGCAACCGCGGGGTCTCCCGTCGTCGGCCCTCCGCAGACACTTACGTCTGCTGCGATCGCGGTAGACCGCTCCCGGGACCCGGGACCCGGGACCCGGGACCCGGGACCGCCGGGGGCGCCAAGTCGCCGTCGAGCCTCAGTGCGGGTTCTCGATCAGCGAGAACCGCGCCCCCTCCGGATCGGCCACCGTGGCCACGAGGCCGTGGGGGCTGTCGTGCGGCGGGCACAGGACATGACCGCCGAGATCCACGAGAAGGTGGGCCGCCGCGGCCGCGTCGGCCACCTCGAAGTACGTCATCCAGTGCGGACCGCGGTCGCGGGGGAGGGCGTTGCCGACGCCGTGCAGGCCGGCCACGGGGCGGCCGTCGACGTGCAGCGTGACGTAGTCGAAGTCGGCGGACACCACCGGCTCCTCCTCGTAGCCGAACACCGTCTCGTAGAACTTGGCGACGCCCGCCGTCTCGACGGTGAGCAGTTCGTGCCAGGCGGGGGTGCCCGGTACGCCCGCGACGGACGTGCCGAAATACGCGGCCGTCTGCCACACGCCGAAGACGGCGCCGGACGGGTCGGAGCCGATCACCAGCCGGCCGGCCTCTCCCGCGTCCAGGGGGCCCACCCCCACCGTGCCGCCGCACAGCCTGACCGTCTCCGCCGTCAGATCGATGTCGTCCGAGGCGAGATAGGGGGTCCAGGCGATCGGAAGATGACGGTCGGGCGGCAGTTGACCGATCCCGGCGACCTCCTCGCCGTCGAGCAGGGCCCGGACGTAGGGCCCGAGCTGCTGCGGCCCCGGTACGAACTCCCAGCCGAACAGCGCCCCGTAGAACTCCTGGGTCGCTGCCATGCCGTGCACCATCAGACTCACCCAGCAGGGTGTGCCGGGCGTGTGCCGGGCGGGCGGGGCGGCCGATCCCCTTGCCTCGGTCATCGTCACTCTCTCCTCGGCCCCTCGCGGTGGCCGTGTCGCGTCCGCTGTCCGGACCTCCGTGCCGATGCTCGCACCACCGGCGGTGCCGCGCGCTCCGGGCACGCCGCCGCACAGTTCTCCCGACGCCGGGAATGTCCGGCCCCGGCGCCCGGCGCGGTCGGTACGCCTCGGCCGACCGCGCGTTCGTCTGTCCGTGACCGCGCGCCGCCGACGGATGCCGACCGGCTGTACAGCATGTGCCCGTTCCCGTACGCCTCGTGATCGGGCCTGTCCGGTCGAGCAGAGTAGCCGGACATGGACGACGCGGCCACCTCGTGCGCAAGGATGGTGGCCATGAACGCCATCATCTCCGCATCAGACCTGGCGAGCGGCCTCGCGGGCCCGAACCCGCCCGTCCTGCTCGACGTCCGCTGGCAGTTGAGCATGGCCAAGGCCACCGGAGTGCCGCCCTTCGACGGCCGGGCCGAGTACGCGGCCGGGCACATCCCGGGCGCGGTCTACGTCGACCTGGACCGGGAGCTGGCCGGCCGGGCCGGCACCGGCGGCCGGCACCCGCTGCCCGACCTGGAGGAGTTCGGCGCGGCGATGCGCAGGGCGGGTGTCTCCTCGCGGACACCGGTGGTCGTCTACGACGGCGGACAGGGCTGGGCCGCGGCACGCGCGTGGTGGTTGCTGCGCTGGACGGGTCACCCGGACGTGCGAGTCCTCGACGGCGGGTTGCCGTCCTGGAAGGGACCGCTCCAGTCCTCCGTGCCGGGTACGGCCCTCTCCGAGGGCGACTTCGAGCCGGTGCCCGGCGCGACCGGTCTCCTCGACGCCGACGGGGCCGCGGCGCTGGCCCGCGCGGGAGTGCTGCTGGACGCGCGCGCGGGGGAGCGGTACCGCGGTGAAGTGGAGCCGATCGACCGGGTCGGCGGCCACATCCCGGGCGCCCGTTCCGCGCCCACCACGGACAACGTCGGCCCGGACGGCCGCTTCCTGCCCGCGGAGGAGCTGACCGCCCGCTTCAAGGCCCTCGGCGCCGGCGACGGCACCGAGGTCGGCGTCTACTGCGGGTCCGGTGTCTCCGGTGCCCACGAGGTGCTGGCCCTGGCGGTGGCGGGCATCCCGGCGGCCCTGTACGTGGGTTCCTGGTCGGAGTGGTCCTCGGACCCGGAACGACCGGTCGCCGTGGGCCCCGACCCCCAGTAATCCCCGCACCGTACGACGGAGGGGCCGCACTCACCGAGTGCGGCCCCTCCGTCGTACGGCTGACTACTCCTGCTTCTTCCTGCGCGTCCCGAACACGATCTCGTCCCAGCTCGGGACCGCCGCTCTGCGACCGGGGCGGACGCCGTCGGCCTCCGCCTGGCGGTCGGTCGCGCCGATCAGGCGGTCACGGTGGCTGGCCACCGAGCGCGGCATCAGGACGTCCGCGTAGGCGGAACCGGCCGAGGCCGCGGGAGCGGGCGGCTCCTCCGCCTCGGGCTCCGGGTCGGGCTCCTCGACGATCGCCGTCTCGGACGGCCGCTCCGGTACGACCATGTCGCCCCGGAAGCTCGGCACCGCCTCCAACAGGCTGGTCAGCGAGTCCCGTTCGGCCGCGCCCTCGTCGATCGGATCGGGCGCGGGCAGGCTCGGCCGGTCAAGGGCACGGTCCAGCGGACGGTCGCGCGGCAGCCGTGCGATACGCGGCACGAACGGAAAGCTGGGCTCCGGTGCGCCGAGGTCCTCGGACTCGCCGATCAGCGAGCGAGCCTCCTCGTCGACGGCCTGGACGAGCCGCCGGGGCGGGTCGTAGGTCCAGCTCGCCGAGTGCGGTTCGCCGGCGACGCAGTAGACCAGCAGCACCTCCCAGGTGCCGTCGTCACGGCGCCAGGAGTCCCACTGGACGGTGTCCTTCTCGGCGCCGCGCAGCAACAGCCGCTCCTGCACGGCCTCGCCGAGCTGCGGACCGGCGTTCTCACCGGGCCGACGGACCGGGGTCTTACGGGCTCGTTCGGCCATGAAGGCGCGCTCGGCGAGCACGGGGCCCTCGAAGCGCCGTACACGGTCTACGGGGATACCTGCGAGCTGGGCTACCTCTTCCGCGGTGGCACCGGCGCGTATACGCGCCTGGATGTCGCGGGGACGGAGATGGCTTTCGACCTCGATCTCGATCTGACCGAGGCGGGGACGGTCGCCGCGCACCGCTGCGCGCAGTCGCTCGTCGATCGGAAGCGTGTACTCCGTTGAGTCGGCAGCCTTCAGCACCAGCCGTGTGCCGTCATTCGAGACGGCCACGACACGCAGTTCGGGCATGGGGACCTCCCGGGTGGTGCCTGCCGACGTCACGTGCGTCGCTGCTTCCGCTAGTCGAGTGTGGCCTGCCCGGGTGCAGCCTGCCACAACCTTGCCGAGTTGCCCGGCGTGTCGGGCGCGGGCCCGGGATCGCCGTTATGGCACGGTTATCTATCCGCAACGCTAAGTGACCAACTCCGTAACCCTGTGCAACTGCCCCCCTCCCGACGCCCCTTGAAGGGTGCGGACGCCCTGGCGGGAGACCGAACCCAGGGCTCGCAACAGTACTCCATTTGGGCCACGTGCGTGGATTGGCGCGCCACTCGACTTCTGTCAAAAAACGGTGTCCAGCCGTCCGTTGAGCGGTTTTGGGGATCTTGGACGTGGCGCGGTTCACGGAATCAACAGAAACGGAACGCCCGGGCGGCGAACGTGTTCGCTACGCCCCCAACACCCTCCGCAGGTAGTCGTTCTGGAACCGCCGGTCGGGGTCGAGCCGGTCCCGGAGCGCGGTGAACTCTCCGAAGCGCGGATAGACCTTGTCGAAGTACCCGGCGTCACGCGTGTGCACCTTGCCCCAGTGCGGGCGCCCCTCGTGCGCGGTGAAGATCCGCTCCGCGGCCGTGAAGTAGGCCTGGTACGGCGTTCCCTTGACCATGTGGACGGCGATGTACGCGCTGTCGCGGCCGGACGCGGTGGACAGCGTGATGTCGTCGGCGGGCGCCGTACGCACCTCGACGGGGAAGCTGACCCGGAGCGCGGAGCGGTCCATCATCGTCCGGAGTTCACGCAACGTCTCGACGACGGCCTCACGCGGGACGGCGTACTCCATCTCCACGAACCGCACCCGGCGGGGCGATGTGAAGACTTTGTACGGGATGTCGGTGTAGCTCCGCGCGGACAGCGCCTTGCTGGAGATCCGGGCGATCGAGGGGATCGTGCCCGGTGCCGCGCGGCCGACCCACTGGGCCACCTGGAAGACGCCGTTGGAGAGGAACTCGTCCTCGAACCAGCCCTGGAGCTGCGGCACCGGCTTCTCGGGACCCGCGCTGCGGTTGTTGCGCTTGGTGTTGGTGCTGCCGGTGTGCGGGAACCAGTAGAACTCGAAGTGCTCGTTCTCGGCCCAGAGTTCGTCGAACGTGCTCGTGACCCGGTCGAAGCTCATCGGCTCCTCGCGGGCCGTGAGCAGGAAGATCGGCTCGACGGCGAACGTGATCGCCGTGACGATGCCGAGCGCGCCCAGACCGATCCGGGCGGCCGCGAAGACCTCGGGGTTCTCCTTCTCGGAGCACGTGAGGACCGAGCCGTCGGCGGTGACCAGCTCAAGGCCCTTGATCTGGGCGGCGATCGAGCCCGACTCGCGGCCCGTGCCGTGCGTGCCGGTGCTGGTGGCCCCGGAGACCGTCTGCTCCATGATGTCGCCCATGTTCGTGAGCGACAGACCCTCGCGCGCGAGCGCCATGTTGAGCCTCTTGAGCGGGGTGCCGGCCTCCACCGTGACGGTCATGGCATCCCGGTCAATATGGCGGATGCCGGTCAACAGTTGAGGGCGGATCAACACACCGTCGGTCGCGGCGATCGACGTGAAGGAGTGGCCGGTGCCGACGGCCTTCACCTTCAGACCGTCCTCGCCGGCCTTGCGCACGGCGGCCGCCAGCTCCTCCACCGAGGCAGGCGTGACCTCCCGCGCGGGTCGGGCGGCGACATTGCCTCCCCAGTTACGCCACGTTCCGTTCTTCCCGCTCGCTGTGCTGCTCAACGGTCCCTCCCCGACCCGGTGCCGGTCTGCTGAGCCGGCGGTACCCCAGGAAACCGACCGCGACCGCGACGGCCCCGGACACCGCCGGAACCCCGTACCCGGCCCGCGCACCGGCCGCGTCGATGACCCAGCCGGCGATGGAGGAGCCGAACGCGACCCCGACGGCCAGCCCGGTGCTGATCCAGGTCATGCCCTCGGTCAGTTGCGCGCGTGGTACGTGCTGTTCGATGAGGGACATCGTCGTGATCATCGTCGGAGCGATGGACAGACCCGCAACGAACAGCGCCACGGCCAGAAACGGCAAGTTTCCGACCAGTAGGAGGGGGATCATACTCACGGCCATCGCGCATATGCCCAGCAGCCAGCGGCGTTCGGGCGCTCCCTTGAACCGCAACAGCCCGAAGACCAGGCCCGCGACGCAGGAGCCCGCAGCGTAGAGCGCCAGGACGAGGCTCGCGGCGCCCTTGTGGCCCTGTTCGTCGGCGAAGGCCACGGTGACCACGTCCACCGCCCCGAAGATCGCCCCGGTCGCCACGAAGGTGGCCACCAGGACCTGGAGGCCCGGCGCGCGCAGTGCGGTACGGCTGTCGTGGCCCTCGCGCGGGTGCGGGGCCGGCTCGGTGGCCCGCTGCGCGGTCAGCCAGAAGACGCCGGCGGCGAGGAAGCAGGCGGCGAGCAGCGGACCCGCCTCCGGGAACCAGGCCGTGGACAGACCGATGGAGATGATCGGCCCGAAGATGAAGCAGACCTCGTCGATGACGGACTCGAAGGAGTACGCGGTGTGCAGCTGCGGGGTGTCCCGGTAGAGGGCGGCCCACCGCGCGCGGATCATCGCGCCGACGCTGGGCACGCACCCGATGCCCGCGCTGAAGACGAACAGCGTCCAGTCCGCCCAGCCGTAGTGCGCGGCGAACAGCAGCCCGGCCGCCGCGGCGAGCGAGATCAGCGTCACGGGGCGCAGCACCCGCCGCTGCCCGTGCCGGTCCACCAGCCGGGACACCTGCGGGCCCGCCACCGCGGCGGCCAGCGCGATGGTCGCGGAGAGGGCACCGGCCAGGCCGTAGCGCCCGGTCAGCTGGGAGACCATCGTCACCACGCCGATGCCCATCATCGACAGCGGCATCCGGCCGAGGAACCCCGCGGCGGAGAAGCTCTTGGAACCGGGGGCGGCGAACAGGGCGCTGTACGGGCTGGGCACGGGGGTCTCCGGTCGGACAGGGACAGGTGAGCGAGCCGACGGCGAGGTAAGGCGTCAACGCAGCCTATACAGCTTACGAGTGAGGTGACCCTGACGCACCCGGCCGGACGGCCCGGGAACCCGGGTGTGCACCCCGCCGTTTCCCGGCTGTCAGTACCGGATGACAGGATCGACCCATGCCAGACGCGCTCGACGCCACCCCCTACGACGCCCTGCTCCTGCTCTCGTTCGGAGGCCCCGAGGGCCCCGACGACGTGGTCCCGTTCCTGGAGAACGTGACGCGCGGGCGAGGCATCCCCAAGGAACGCCTGAAGGAAGTCGGCCAGCACTACTTCCTGTTCGGCGGGATCAGCCCCATCAACGACCAGAACCGTGCCCTGCTCGACGCCCTCCGCAAGGACTTCGCGGATCACGGCCTGGATCTGCCGATCTACTGGGGCAACCGCAACTGGGCTCCCTACCTCACGGACACCCTGCGCGAGATCGTCGCGGACGGCCACCGCCGCGTCCTGGTCCTCGCCACCAGCGCCTACGCCTCCTACTCGGGCTGCCGCCAGTACCGCGAGAACCTCGCCGAGTCCCTGGCGGCCCTGGAGGCCGAGGGCCTGGAGCTGCCGAAGATCGACAAGCTGCGGCACTACTTCAACCACCCCGGCTTCCTGGAGCCGATGGTCGACGGTGTCCTGGAGTCCCTCGCGGAGCTTGCGGAGGACGTCCGCGACGGTGCCCACCTCGCCTTCTCGACCCACTCGATCCCGACCGCGTCCGCGGACACCTCGGGACCGGTCGAAGGCCACGGCGAGGGCGGCGCCTACGTCGCGCAGCACCTGGAGGTCTCCCGGCTGATCGCCGACGCCGTCCGCGAGCGCACCGGCGTCGACCACCCCTGGCAGCTCGTCTACCAGTCGCGTTCCGGGGCGCCGCACATCCCGTGGCTGGAGCCCGACATCTGCGACCACCTGGAGGAGCGCCACGCGTCCGGCGCCCCGGCCGTGGTGATCGCACCCATCGGCTTCGTCTCCGACCACATGGAGGTCCTCTACGACCTCGACACCGAGGCCAAGGACAAGGCGCAGGAGCTCGGCCTGCCGATGCGCCGCTCGGCCACCGTCGGCGACGACCCGCGGTTCGCCGCGGCGATCCGCGACCTGGTCCTGGAGCGCGCCGCGGTCGAGCGCGGTCAGGAGGTCACGCCCTGTGCCCTGGGCGCGCTCGGCGCCGACCACAACCTGTGCCCGGTCGGCTGCTGCCCGGCCCGCGCCGCCAAGCCCGCCGCCGCGGGTGTCGACAGCCCGTACGCGTGAGGAGCGCCGTGACCGACCCCCTGCACGCCGAACTGCTGGAGCTGGCCCAGGAGGCGGCCCGTCGGGCGGGCACCCTGCTGCGGGACGGCCGCCCGGCCGACCTGGAGGTCGCCCGGACCAAGTCCAGCCCCATCGACGTGGTGACCGAGATGGACATCGCGGCCGAGAAGCTGATCACGGACCTGCTCTCGGAGCACCGCCCGGACGACGGCCTCCTCGGTGAGGAGGGCGCCGCCACCGAGGGCACGAGCGGCGTCCGCTGGGTGATCGATCCCCTCGACGGCACGGTCAACTACCTCTACGGACTGCCGACTTGGGCCGTCTCCATCGCGGCCGAGCAGGACGGCGAGACCGTCGTCGGGGTCGTCGCGGCGCCGATGCGCGGGGAGACGTACCACGCGGTCCGCGGCGAGGGTGCCTGGGCCACGGGTGCCTGGGCGGGCGAGCGCAGGCTGACCTGCCGTCCGGCGCCGCCCCTGGAGCAGGCGCTGGTCTCGACGGGCTTCAACTACGTGACCGAGGTCCGCGTCCACCAGGCCGAGGTGGCCCGGAAACTGATCCCGCTCGTGCGTGACATCCGGCGCGCGGGCTCGGCGGCGGTCGACCTGTGCGATCTGGCCGCCGGCCGCCTCGACGGCTACTACGAGCGCGGCCTGAACGCCTGGGACTACGGAGCGGGTGACCTCATCGCCCGGGAAGCGGGCGCCCTGACCGGTGGACGCCCCGGAGAAGGACCGAACCCCGCCCTCACCGTCGCCGGTACCCCGGGCGTCTTCGAGCCCCTCCAGCGGCTCCTGGAGGACTTCGGGGCCTGGCACGACTGACAGGCCGACTCCGTACGAACACGAGGTGAACACGTCCGTACGGCGACGCAGCGGACCCCCGGCGCTGGATTCGCCGGGGGTCCACTGTCGTGCCGCGAGGCTGATCAGACGCTAGGCGCTGACCTCCACACCGTGCTCGGCGGCGAGGCGGCGCAGGTCGTCGAGTTCGCCCTGCTCGACGTCGACGAGGAAGTCGTCGCCGTCGTTGCGAGCCCGCGTCAGGTCGGTCTCTGTCGCCCTTATGCGCTGCAGAAGTCCTGCGGTGAATGCGTCCATGCTGCGCCCCCTCGTCCTGGGTCGTGGGTCGGTGGCACGGGGGTGTGCCGTTCGAAAGGGGCGATCACGTCTCCTGTAGGTGCCCAGCGCTGCCCTGCCGGGCGGCGACGGTGCCGGACACCCACGCCCACTCGGCGAAAGCGGATCGCGTCGTGCCGCATGGTGGTACGGCACATGCAGAGTGTGATCGCGGGGTGTAAAGCCGTCCTCCCCCCGCTCCTTCCGACGGAAACCTCAACCCCGCGAGAAAATCCCGCATTCCCGCTCTCACACCCGTCTTTCAGATGCCCCTCACCCGCCTTACAGCCGACTTATGGCCGAAAAGGGCAGGATGGAGGCCGACACTCACCCGACCCCCTGCCCGTGTGTGCTCACAGCGCGCTACGCGGGTGGACACAGGAAGGACAAGCGACGTGCGCGTACTCGTCGTCGAGGACGAGCAGCTGCTCGCCGATGCGGTGGCCACCGGACTGCGCCGGGAGGCCATGGCCGTCGACGTTGTGTACGACGGTGCGGCCGCCCTGGAGCGCATCGGCGTCAACGACTACGACGTGGTCGTCCTCGACCGCGACCTCCCCCTGGTCCACGGCGACGACGTCTGCCGCAAGATCGTCGAACTCGGCATGCCCACACGCGTGCTGATGCTCACGGCCTCCGGCGATGTCAGCGACCGCGTGGAGGGCCTGGAGATCGGCGCCGACGACTACCTGCCGAAGCCCTTCGCGTTCAGTGAGCTGACGGCACGCGTGCGTGCCCTCGGCCGCCGCACCAGCGTGCCGCTGCCACCGGTCCTGGAGCGCGCCGGGATCAAGCTCGACCCCAACCGCCGCGAGGTCTTCCGCGACGGCAAGGAGGTCCAGCTCGCTCCCAAGGAGTTCGCCGTCCTTGAGGTGCTGATGCGCTCCGAGGGTGCCGTCGTCTCCGCGGAGCAGCTCCTGGAGAAGGCCTGGGACGAGAACACCGACCCGTTCACCAACGTCGTGCGGGTGACCGTCATGACCCTGCGCCGCAAGCTGGGGGAGCCCCCGGTGATCGTCACCGTCCCCGGCTCGGGCTACCGGATCTGATCACCCGTGGCATCGACTCCCGCACCTCCCCAGGCGCCCCCGAAGCCCACCTGGGACCCCAGGAGGCCGCAGCAGCTGCCCTTCCCGTGGCTGCGCCCGACCATCCGCATAAGGCTCACGCTGCTGTACGGCGGAATGTTCCTGATCGCCGGCATCCTGCTGCTGTCGATCATCTACCTGCTGGCCGCGCAGGCGATCAACACGGGCAACCAGCCGCCTTTCAAGATCGTCGACTCCCAGGCGCTCAAGGTCTCCAGCGACTACTGTCCCGCGGTCACCTCGGGCACGCTGCAGCTGTCGGACTTCAACGCCGCGATCGCCGACTGCATCGACCACCAGCGCCAGGTCGCCCTGGACAACCTGCTCACGCGCTCCCTGCTGGCACTGCTCGGCCTCGCGATCATCGCCTTCGCCTTCGGCTACGCGATGGCGGGACGCGTCCTGTCGCCGCTCGGCCGGATCCTGCGCACCGCGCGGTCGGTGGCGGGCTCGGACCTCTCCCGCCGTATCGAGCTGGACGGTCCGGACGACGAGATCAAGGAACTGGCCGACACCTTCGACGACATGCTGGAGCGGCTGGAGCGGGCCTTCACGGCCCAGCAGCGCTTCGTCGGCAACGCCTCGCACGAGCTGCGGACACCGCTGGCGATCAACCGCACGCTCCTGGAGGTGCACCTGTCCGATCCCGGTGCGCCGATGGAGCTCCAGCAGCTCGGCAGGACGCTGCTGGCCACCAACGAGCGCAGCGAGCAGCTCGTGGAGGGGCTGTTGCTGCTCGCCCGCAGCGACAACCAGATCGTCGAGCGCAAGCCGGTGGACCTCGCCGAGGTGGCCGAACAGGCGGTCGACCAGGTGTACGGCGAGGCGGAGGCCAAGGGCGTGGCGATCCGCGGCGAGCAGAAGTCGGCCGTCGTCCAGGGCAACGGCGTCCTGCTGGAGCGGATCGCCCTCAACCTGGTGCAGAACGCCGTGCGCTACAACGTGTCCAAGGACGGCTGGGTCGAGGTGACCACGGAGGTCCAGCACGGTCAGGCGGTGCTCACCGTGTCCAACACGGGCCCGGTCGTGCCGGCGTACGAGGTCGACAATCTCTTCGAGCCCTTCAAGAGGCTGCGCGGTGCCGACCGCACCGGCAGCGACAAGGGGGTCGGGCTCGGTCTGTCCATCGTGCGGTCCGTGGCGCGGGCGCACGGCGGGCACATCACGGCCCAGCCGCGCGAAGGGGGTGGGCTCGTGATGCGAGTTGCCCTACCGGTCTGAGATCATGGCCCCCGCACTGAGATCGACACATAAGGATGTTCGCTTTGCGCGGAATTTTCTGGGCACCGAGTGGACCCTTCCGTGTGTGATCGATCACAAGGGGGATTTTCTCGCCATGAACTCTCCGTGATCATGCAGCCTGTCGGAAAGCCGGGATAATCCGGGTTTTCAAGGGCATTGTTCACGGGAAGTACACGGTGAGACGCCTTTGAAGTGCGGGATTCGGACCGTGTACGGTCCCCATCGCCATCCAACCCGATCACTCAAGAGGGGTCCGGTTGGGTGTCGATTGAGTAACAGACCTTGATGTGAGGCAAAATCTCCGCCTCGGGTCGGGCACAAGTCCGGCCTCTCACGCGTTACGTGCGCTGGAGACACCGCAGACACCCAGAGGGGGAGAGCGACATGGCAACGGATTACGACACCCCACGCAAGACCGACGACGACGTTGACTCGGACAGCCTTGAAGAGCTCAAGGCCCGTCGGAACGACAAGTCGACGTCCGCCGTGGACGTCGACGAGTTCGAGGCCGCAGAAGGCCTGGAACTGCCCGGAGCGGACCTCTCGAACGAGGAGCTGGCCGTCCGGGTACTGCCCAAGCAGCAGGACGAGTTCACCTGCATGAGCTGCTTCCTGGTGCACCACCGCAGCCAGCTGGCCCGCGAGAAGAACGGCCAGCCGATCTGCCGCGACTGCGACTGAGGGAGGGTCGGGCATGACTGGCTCGACCCCACCTTGGAAGCGCCGCTCCCGTCTGCAGGGAGCGGACCAGGGGCCGTCCCACGGCCCCGATGGCGCGCGTGACGACGAGCGGGGCTCTTCCGATCCGGGAGCCTCGCTCGAACCGGCGGCCGACCGGGCTGACCTCCCGGCGCCGACCGGGCAGACCGGGACGCCCGCGCCCGTCGCGAGACGACGGGTGGCGGCGATCCGGGACAGGGCCCGGGAAGGGGTCCGCAAGGGCGGCAGCCGGGCCAGGGCGGGCCTGGCGTACCTCGCGGACCGGATCATCGAGAACGCCCCGCGTGTCCCCGTACGGGACCTCGCGACCCTCCGCCGTCAGTTCCCCGGTCTCGGGCCGGAGGAGCTCGCGGACAAGCTCGTCACGGGCGCCGCGAGCGCCACCGCGACGGTCGGTGCGGGGGTCGGTGCGGCGGCGATGCTGCCCGTGCCGCCCGCGATGCCGGCCGAACTGGCCGCCGAGATCACCGGCGTGGCCGCGATCGAGCTCAAGCTGATCGCCGAACTCCACGAGGTGTACGGCGTACGGCCGCCCGGCAACCTCAAGGAACGCAGCACCGCGTATCTGAACTCCTGGTCCGGGGAGCGCGGGATCGACGTGAAGAAGCCGTCGACCGTGAGCGGAGCGCTCAACAGCCAGATGAAGCAGCAGCTGCGGCAGCAGATCATGAAGCGGATGATCCGTGACCTGCCGAACCTCATGCCGTTCCTGGTCGGCGCGGCCGTCGGGGCGGTCATGAACCGCCGGGACACCAGAAAGCTCGCCGAGCGGATCCGCAAGGACCTGCGCAGGGTCCAGGTGCCCTGGGACGAGCTGCCCGGCCTGCCGGCCCTGGAGGCTCCGGCGAACCCGCTGGAGATCGGCGGCATCGCCAAGGAACTCGGACGCTGACCCGCCCACCCGCAGACTCTCGGACCCGGGCAGGGCTGCCTTCGGTAAGACTTGCGTGAGACTCCCGGCCCCGCCGAGGGTTTCACGGTCGGATGAAGCCCTGCACGAACGTTCTAGGCGGTGGCCGTCCGGGCTGCCTTCAGGGCCTCGGCCAGCCGCTCCGGCTCCCGGGTCGACAGGTACAGGTACGGCGTCGGGTCGTCGGGATCCGTGACCTCCACCTTCAGCGCGGTGGGGATGTAGGCGCGCAGCAGCAGGAAGGCGCGGGTGTCGGCCTTGTAGGTCCGCCAGGCCCGGGTCTCCTCCGGGTCCAGGACCTCCGCCTCACCCAGCGCCGACACCGGGATCTTCGCCTCGCCCGCGATCAGGGAGTCGCCCACGACACGGATGCGCAGCGAGCCGTAGGAACTCGCGAGGATCGCCGCCACGGCGGTGCCGCCGACCAGGCCGCCGAGCAGCGGAAGCGTCCCGAACGGGAGCAGGATCAGCGCGAAGGCGACCCCGACCAGGAAGGAGATCAGCCACCAGGAGCGGGGGGCGGTGAGGCGTTCGTCGTACGGGACGGCGGAGGGCTGCATGAAGCCAAGCTTGGCACGTGACCGGACGGGGCCGCTGCCAGGGGGAGTCGGTACGAAGTGCTGTCAGGCAGGGTGGCGGTGGGTGACGGGCGGGCGGGTAAGGTCTGCGCCTGTGAGTGGTACTTCCCAGGCTCTCCAGCCTCCCGCCGACGCGGCGCGACCCGTGCGACACCCGGATGCTCCCGCGCCCGGTGAGCTGCTCGGTGCGCACTACGGCCAGTGCTTCGGCTGCGGCGGTGAGCAGCCCCACGGGCTGCACCTGGAGGCGCGGGCCGGCGAGGGGGTCTCGGTCACCGCCGAGTTCACCGTGCGCACCGCCCATCAGGGTGCTCCCGGGCTCGCGCACGGCGGGGTGCTCGCGACCGCTCTCGACGAGACCCTGGGCTCGCTCAACTGGCTGCTGCGCACGATCGCCGTGACCGGCCGTCTGGAGACCGACTTCGTGCGTCCGGTGCCCGTGGGCACGGTGCTGCACCTGGAGGCCGAGGTGACCGCGGTGGCGGGGCGGAAGATCTACTCGACCGCGACCGGCCGGATCGGTGGCCCCGAGGGGCCTGTCGCGGTCCGCGCCGACGCCCTGTTCGTCGAGGTCAAGGTCGACCACTTCATCGACAACGGCCGCCCGGAGGAGATCCGGGCCGCCATGGACGACCCGGACCAGGTCCGGCGTGCCCGTGCCTTCGAGGTGAACCCGTGAGTAGTGCCCCCCTGAACGTGCTGATCCGGCGCGTCGACCCCGACGTACCGCTTCCGGCGTACGCGCACCCCGGTGACGCGGGGGCCGATCTGCGGACCACCGAGAGCCGTGAACTGAAGCCGGGCGAACGGGCCGTGCTGCCCACCGGGGTGTCTGTGGCGCTGCCGGAGGGGTACGCGGCCTTCGTGCACCCGCGATCCGGTCTCGCCGCTCGCTGCGGTGTCGCTCTCGTGAATGCCCCGGGGACGGTTGATGCCGGGTACCGTGGGGAGATCAAGGTGATCGTGGTGAATCTCGACCCGCACGAGTCGGTGCGGTTCGAGCGCTTCGACCGGATTGCCCAACTCGTCGTCCAGCAGGTCGAGCGGGTCCGCTTCCAGGAGGTCGCGGAGCTTCCCGAATCGGCGCGGGCCGAGGGGGGCTTCGGGTCCACCGGCGGTCACGCCGCCGTGGGCGACGGGGGCGATACAAGCGCTGAGGCCGCCGTGGGCGGCGCAACGGGTGGGAATCGATACGCATCGGTCGTATCCGACCGGGAAGGACAGTGACGTGTTCGGACGTCGCAAGAAGAAGGGTGCCGCCGAGGACGCGGCCGGCGAGGCCGAGCAGGTCGTCGACAGTGTCGACGCTGAGGCGGACGACGTAGCGGGCGCGCGCGAGCGCGTACGGCTGGAGCCGGAGCCGCGCCCCGACGGGCCCTGGGACGACACCGAGGTCCGTGACCCCGCCGAGGGCCGCGTGGACCTGGGTGGTCTGTTCGTGCCGGGTGTCGAGGGCATGGAGCTGCGGGTCGAGGTCGCGGGCGACGCGATCGTCGCGGCCACCGTCGTGCTGCGCGACAGCGCCATCCAGCTGCAGGCCTTCGCCGCTCCCAAGCGCGAGGGCATCTGGGGCGAGGTGCGCGAGGAGATCGGCTCCGGGATCACTCAGCAGGGCGGCATCATCGACGAGGTCGAGGGGCCGCTGGGCTGGGAGCTGCGCGCTCAGGTGCCGGTGCAGCTGCCGGACGGCACGGGCGGCTTCCAGGTCGTGCGGTTCGTGGGTGTGGACGGCCCGCGCTGGTTCCTGCGCGGTGTGATCTCGGGTCAGGGCGCGGTGCAGCCGCAGGCGGCCGGGCTTCTGGAGCAGATCTTCCGGGACACGGTCGTGGTGCGCGGTGAGGGCCCGATGGCGCCCCGCGACCCGATTGTCCTCAAGCTGCCGAACGACGCGCAGATGGTCCCCGAGGGCGTCCAGCAGCAGGACGAAAGCTCACGCTTCTCCGGCGGCATGGGTCAGTTGCAGCGCGGACCGGAGATCACCGAGGTCCGCTAGCCGTACGACGTCGAGGGCCGTACCCCGTCAGGGGTGCGGCCCTTTTTCGTGCGCGGAGTCTTGACGGTGCATTGGTCTGTACCTACGGTCATCCGCCAACGCCTATGTTCATAGGGGTGCTTCACGTTCACATACGAGAACGGAGCCGCTATGCGCCATTCCGTACGGCTGGTGGTCGTCGCCGCGTTCGCCCTGGGTGTCCTCGCCCGGCCCGCCGACGCCGCCCCCGCCACCTTCGTCCATCCCGGAGTCACTGTCTCCAAGGGTCAGTTGGACTTCGTCCGCGGCAAGGTCGACGCCGGTGCTCAGCCCTGGAAGGGCGCCTTCGACGCGATGCTGGCGAGCCGGTACGCCGATCTGAACCGCACGCCCAAGCCGCGCGCGGTCGTCGAGTGCGGGTCGTACTCGAACCCCAACCACGGCTGCACCGACGAGCGCGAGGACGCGATCGCCGCCTACACCGACGCCCTCGCCTGGTACATCACCCGGGACGAGCGGTACGCCAAGAAGGCCATCCAGCTCATGGACGCCTGGTCGGCGGTGATCACGGACCACACCAACAGCAACGCGCCCCTGCAGACCGGCTGGGCCGGCTCCTCGTGGCCCAGGGCGGCCGAGATCATCAAGTACACGTACACCGGGAGCTGGGCGAACTCCGGACGCTTCGCGACCATGCTGCGCACCGTCTACCTGCCCGAGGTCATCAACGGCTCGAACTCCAACGGCAACTGGGAGCTGTCGATGACGGAGGCGGCCGTCGGCATCTCCGTCTTCCTGGAGGACAAGGCGTCGTACGACAAGGCCATGGCGAGGTTCCGCACCCGTACCGCCGCCTATGTGTACCTCGACTCCGACGGCGATCTGCCGAAGACCGTGCCGAGCCAGAACCTCAACACCCGGGACAAGATCGTCGGTTACTGGCAGGGGCAGTCCACCTTCGTCACCGGGCTCACCCAGGAGACCTGCCGGGACCTCACGCACACCGGGTACGGCATCTCCGCGATCTCGCACGTCGCCGAGACCGGCCGGATCCAGGGGCAGGACCTCTACGGCGCCGACGTGGGTGAGCGGCTGCGGCAGGCGCTGGGGTTCCAGGCGAAGTACGAACTGGGGACGGCCGTGCCGAGTTGGCTGTGCGGCGGCTCGCTCAAGCTGGGGCTCGGGCCGGTCACCGAGGTCGGGTACAACGCACTGCACAACAGGCTTGGCATGGGCATGACTAACACTCAGACGCTGACCGAGCGGAACCGTCCGGCCGGCAGCAACAACCTCTTCGTGGCCTGGGAGACCCTCACCCACGGGGACAACCCGAACTGAAACCGTTGAAGGCCGGGCGCCGTACGGTGATACTGGCGCCCGGCTTCACGGGTTCACGGGTTTCACGGGGGAGGACGTATGACGCAGGTGGTCACGGACACCATGGTGCGGGTCGAGGACATCCACAGGTCCTTCGGGGAGGGGGCCGCCGCGGTGCACGCGCTGCGCGGGGTCTCCTTCGAGGTGCCGCGCGGCGAGCTCGTCGCCCTCAAGGGGCGCTCGGGCTCCGGCAAGACCACGCTCCTCAACATCGTCGGCGGGCTCGACCGGCCCGACCGGGGACGGGTCGTGCTCGACGGGGTCGAGGTCGCCGGGCTGGACGAGGACGGGCTGCTGGCCCTGCGCCGGGACCGTATCGGCTTCGTCTTCCAGTCCTTCGGGCTCATCCCGATCCTCACCGCCGCCGAGAACGTCGGCGTCCCGATGCGGCTGCGCCGGGTGGACGCACGCGCGCGTGAGGAGCGCGTCGAGCTGCTGCTCGCCCTGGTGGGCCTCTCCGACCACGCCAAGCAGCGCCCGGGCGAGCTCTCCGGAGGCCAGCAGCAGCGCGTCGCCATCGCCCGCGCGCTCGCCAACAACCCTGCCCTCCTCGTGGCCGACGAGCCCACCGGCCAGCTGGACGCGGAGACCGGCCACGCCGTCATGGAGCTCCTGCGAGCTGTCGTACGCAGCGAGAACGTCACTGCACTGGTCGCCACCCACGACGCGACCCTGCTGGACCTCGCCGACCGGGTGCTGGAGCTGGGGGACGGGGAGATCGTGGGGGACTGAGCGGGTCCGGGTTCCTCGGCCCGGCCGGGCGGCGTGGGGAGGGGCCCCACCGTGCCGCCGGGCCGAGCCCGAGGGCCGCACGCGCCATCGCGCGCGTCAGGGTTGCGTCAAAGACGGCCCCCAGGTCGGCCTGGGGGCCGTTTCCCGGGATCGCCGGCCGTAGGGTCGACGCTGCGCACGCAGTAGTTGACCGGAAGACAATGGGCCCATGGGACGCGGCAGGCTTCGGATCCACCTCGGTGCGGCACCGGGCGTCGGCAAGACGTACGCGATGCTGTCCGAGGCGCATCGCAGGACCGAGCGGGGTACCGACTGTGCCGTGGGCTTCGTGGAGCACCACGGGCGGCCGCGCACCGAGGTGATGCTGCACGGTCTGGAGGTGATCCCGCGCAGGGAGCTGGAGTACCGCGGCTCCGTCTTCACCGAGATGGACGTCGACGCCGTGCTGCGCCGCGCCCCCGCCGTCGCCCTGGTGGACGAACTCGCCCACACCAATGTTCCGGGCTCCCGCAACGCCAAGCGGTGGCAGGACGTGGAGGAGCTGCTCGCGGCCGGGATCGACGTGGTCTCGACCGTCAACATCCAGCATCTGGAGTCGCTCGGCGACGTCGTCGAGTCGATCACCGGGGTACGGCAGCAGGAGACCGTGCCCGACGAGTTCGTGCGGCGGGCCGACCAGGTCGAGCTTGTCGACATGTCGCCGCAGGCGCTCAGGCGCCGTATGGCCCACGGCAACATCTACCAGCCGGACAAGGTCGACGCGGCCCTCTCCAACTACTTCCGGCCCGGCAACCTCACCGCCCTGCGCGAGCTGGCGCTGCTCTGGGTGGCCGACCGGGTCGACGAGTACCTCAACCAGTACCGCAGCGACCACCGGGTCTCGAAGATCTGGGGTTCGCGGGAACGGATCGTGGTCGGACTGACCGGCGGACCGGAGGGCGGGACGCTGATCCGGCGGGCCGCGCGGCTGGCCGAGAAGGGCGCGGGCGGCGAGGTCATGGCCGTCTACATCTCCCGCAGCGACGGGCTGACCTCCGCCTCGCCCAAGGAACTCGCCGTCCAGCGCACCCTGGTCGAGGACCTCGGCGGCACCTTCCACCACGTGGTCGGCGACGACATACCGGCCGCGCTGCTCGACTTCGCGCGCGGGGTCAACGCCACCCAGATCGTCCTCGGCTCCTCCCGCCGCAGGACCTGGCAGTACGTCTTCGGACCCGGTGTCGGCGCGACCGTGGCCCGGGAGTCGGGGCCCGACCTGGACGTGCACATCGTCACCCACGACGAGGTCGCCAAGGGGCGCGGACTGCCCGTCGCCCGGAGCGCGCGGCTCGGACGGGCCCGGATCCTGTGGGGCTGGCTGGTCGGCATGGCCGGTCCGGCGTTCCTGGCGATCCTCCTGAGCGCCGTCGACCTCGGCCTCGCCAACGACATGCTGCTGTTCCTGGCGGTCGTGGTCGCCGCGGCCCTGCTCGGCGGACTGTTCCCGGCGCTCGCCTCGGCCGCGGTCGGCTCGCTGCTGCTGAACTACTTCTACACACCGCCCCTGCACCGCTGGACCATCGCCGACCCGAAGAACATCGTCGCCATCGTGATCTTCGTGGGCGTCGGCATCTCGGTGGCCTCCGTGGTCGACCTCGCCGCCCGCCGCACCCACCAGGCCGCCCGGCTGCGCGCCGAGTCGGAGATCCTGTCCTTCCTCGCCGGGAACGTGCTGCGCGGCGAGACCGGCCTGGAGGAGCTCCTGGAGCGCGTCCGGGAGACCTTCGGCATGGAGTCGGCGGCCCTGCTGGAGCGGGCGGGCGACGTCGAGCCCTGGACGTGCGCGGGCCGAGTCGGTCTCGGGCGGCCCGTGGAGCGGCCCGAGGACGCCGACGTCGACATACCGGTGGGGGACCACATGGCGCTCGCGCTCACCGGCCGGGTGCTGCCCGCCGAGGACCGCCGGGTGCTGGCCGCGTTCGCCGCCCAGGCCGCCGTCGTCCTGGACCGGAACCGGCTCCAGGAGGAGGCCGACCAGGCCCGCACCCTGGCCGAGGGCAACCGGATCCGTACGGCGCTCCTGGCCGCCGTGAGCCATGACCTGCGCACGCCCCTGGCCGGGATCAAGGCGGCCGTGTCGTCCCTGAGGTCCGACGACGTGGCATGGTCCGAGGAGGATCAGGCGGAGCTCCTTGAGGGAATCGAGGAGGGCGCCGACCGGCTCGACCACCTGGTGGGCAACCTGCTCGACATGTCCCGCCTCCAGACCGGCACCGTCACCGCGCTCATCCGGGAGATCGACCTCGACGAGGTGGTGCCGATGGCGCTCGGCGGGGTGCCCGACGGAAGCGTGGAGCTGGACGTGCCGGAGACCCTGCCGATGGTCGCCGTCGATCCGGGGCTCCTGGAACGGTCGGTGGCCAACCTGGTCGAGAACGCCGTCAAGTACAGCCCGTCCGGCAACCCCGTCTGGGTCTCCGCCAGCGCCATCGCCGACCGGGTCGAGGTACGGGTCGTCGACCGCGGCCCCGGCGTCCCCGACGAGGCCAAGGAGCGCATCTTCGCGCCCTTCCAGCGCTACGGCGACGCCCCGCGCGGTGCCGGGGTGGGGCTCGGGCTCGCGGTGGCCCGGGGTTTCGCCGAGGCCATGAACGGCACCCTCAATGCCGAGGACACGCCCGGCGGTGGCCTCACCATGGTGCTGACGCTGCGGGCGGCGAGCACCGAGCCGTCCGGAGAACTTCCCGCAGAACCCGAAAGGCAGGCCACATGACCAGGGTGTTGGTCATCGACGACGAGCCGCAGATCGTGCGCGCCCTCGTGATCAACCTCAAGGCGCGCAAGTACGAGGTCGACGCGGCGCACGACGGTGCCAGCGCACTCCGGCTGGCCGCCGCCCGCCATCCCGACGTGGTCGTCCTCGACCTGGGCCTGCCCGACATGGACGGCGTCGAGGTGATCAGGGGACTGCGCGGCTGGACCCGGGTGCCGATTCTCGTGCTGTCCGCCCGGCACTCCTCCGACGAGAAGGTCGAGGCGCTGGACGCGGGCGCCGACGACTACGTCACCAAGCCCTTCGGCATGGACGAGCTGCTGGCCCGGCTCCGGGCCGCCGTGCGCCGCGCCGAGCCCACCGGGGGCGGCGAGGAGGACGACGTCCTGGTGGAGACCGACGAGTTCACCGTCGACCTGGCCGCGAAGAAGGTCCAGCGGCACGGCAGGGACGTGCGGCTCACGCCCACCGAGTGGCATCTGCTGGAGGTGCTGGTCCGCAACACCGGCCGGCTCGTCGGCCAGAAACAGCTCCTCCAGGAGGTGTGGGGGCCGTCGTACGGGACGGAGACCAACTACCTGCGGGTCTACATGGCCCAGCTCAGAAGGAAGCTGGAGGCGGACCCGTCCCATCCGAAGCACTTCATCACCGAGCCGGGGATGGGATACCGGTTCGAGAGGTGAGCGTCGGCGGCGGGATACCGGTTCGAACGCCAGTGCTGTGGGTACAACGCTGTCGGCGCACCCCGGTACGCTTTCGGATATGAGTGCTGTCCCTCGTTCCGAGAAGCCGGTGGGCCGGTTCCGGCGCATGCTCGACCGGCTCTCCTCGTCGCAGGAGGACCTGGAGTCCGAGGAGCTGCGCGAGGACACCGCGACCACCGGCTGCACCCGGATCGGTGACTGCCACGACCGTCAGATCGTGACCGTTACTGGTACCTTGCGCACGGTCACCCTGCGGCCGCGTGCGGGCGTCCCGGCCCTGGAGGCCGAGCTGTTCGACGGCTCCGCCGCCCTGGACGTGGTGTGGCTCGGCAGACGCTCCATCGTGGGCATAGAACCGGGGCGCAAGCTGATCGCATCGGGGCGGGTCTCGATGAGCCGGGGCCGCCGGGTGCTGTTCAATCCGAAATACGAACTCAGACCCCTCGGACGGGAGTAGCCGGTGACGTCTCTCGACAAGCCGACCGAAGACACTCAGGCCGACGACGCACGGGCGGTGACCGAGGCCGCCCTGTTCGAGGCGTTCGGCGGCGTCCGGGGCATGGTCGAGACGGTTCTGCCAGGCCTCCTCTTCGTCACGATCTTCACGATCAACAAGGACCTGCACCTCTCGGCGATCGCCGCGCTCGCCGTGTCCCTGCTGCTCGTCGTGGTCCGCCTGGTGATGCGGGACACCGTCAAGCACGCGTTCAGCGGTGTCTTCGGCGTCGCCTTCGGTGTCGTCTTCGCGATGATGACGGGCAACGCCAAGAACTTCTACCTGCCGGGCATGCTGTACACGCTGGGCCTGGGCCTGGCGTACGTCATCACGACCCTCGCGGGCATGCCGCTGATGGGGCTCATCCTCGGCCCGGTCTTCAAGGAGAACCTCTCCTGGCGCACCCGCAACCCGGGCCGCAAGAAGGCCTACGCCAAGGCCAGTTACGCCTGGGGCGCCATCCTGCTCGCCAAGTGCGCGATCCTCTTCCCGCTGTACTGGTGGGCCGACACCGCGCAGCTCGGCTGGGTCCTGATCGCCCTGAAGATCCCGCCGTTCCTGCTGGCCGTGTGGCTCACCTGGGTCTTCCTCGCGAAGGCGCCGGCTCCGATCGACGTGTTCGCGGAGATGGAGGCCGCCGAGAAGGCCGAGGAGGAGCTCAAGGCGGCGCAGTCCGCGGAGCGTGAGGACACCGAGGCGGCGGGCGGACGGCACCGGCGCGAGGCGTAGCCTCCGTCACCTCCCTCCCCCCGGTCACTTCCGTTGCTTCCGTTACGACGGCGAAGGGGGGGCCCCCCCCCCGGGGGGGCCCTCTCCCTCCTCCCCCCCCCAAAACCCCATCTCCCCCTTTCCCCCCCCCCCCCCACAACCAATCCCCCCACCCTTTCCCCCTGG